>NZ_SIJC01000011.1 GCF_010078385.1 Chengkuizengella sediminis | reverse complement strand
AGAAAGGAGGAGAATATTTATATTTTTATCCAGAAGGTAGTACCACTTATGAATATAAAGCTTCATTTAATACTGTCTTTAGTTTTACACCAAGCACTACAGGCACTTATTACTTGAAGATTGTAGGAACACCAGGGCTGACTTGGAGTTTAGATCTAGTGGAAGAACCTGGGATGTTGAAACAAACAGCGATCCCGATTGATTTAAGTAATGATTTTGAAGGAAGAATAACGGAAACACGCTATACATGGTACAAGACAGAGCTGGATGCGAATCAAACTTACAACTGGTACAAGAAAGGAGGAGAATATTTATATTTTTATCCAGAAGGTAGTACCACTTATGAATATAAAGCTTCATTTAATACTGTCTTTAGTTTTACACCAAGCACTACAGGCACTTATTACTTGAAGATTATAGGAACACCAGGGCTGACTTGGAGTTTAGATCTAGTGGAAGAACCTGGGATGTTGAAACAAACAGCGATCCCGATTGATTTAAGTAATGGTTTTGAAGGAACAATAACGGAAACACGCTATACATGGTATAAGACAGAGTTGGATGCGAATCAAACTTATATCTCGAAAAAGTCAGGAGGAGACCACTTATATTTTTATTCAGAAGGTAGTACCACTTATGAATATAAAGCTTCTTATAGTACGATATTTGATTTTACACCAAGTACCACAGGTACTTATTACTTGAAGATTGTAGGAACACCAGGGCTGACTTGGAGTTTAACCCCTACTGATCCTGGTACGACAAGGGGAACGGCTCTTGAAGCAAATTTGAATAGTGACTTTGAAGGAACAATCACAAATCAAGGTTATACATGGTATTCAACAGAGTTGGATGCCAGTCAAACCTATTCATTTGAAAAAATAGGTGGGGAAAGTGTATCGATTTATCCTGAAAATGAAACGACATCGATTTATACATCGGACTCAAGTATGGAATTCTCTCCTCCTCATTCAGGTACTTATTATATCAAAGTAACAGGAGAGAAAGGTTCAACATGGTCTCTTTTATCTGCAACTTTTGGCTCTAAACTATTAAATCAATATTATAGTGGGGCGAATCCAGAGTATCATGATTTTTATGGAAAATTGACGGGTAACTTTGATAATGATGAAGCTTACCCTTATGTTTCACCTAGAGTTGCTCTTGGTGGAGATGCTGAAGGATTTGTAGCCTTACCCACAGGAAGTTATATAACTATCGGCTTTTCAAATGAAGTGATTGATTTACCCAATTCACCAGATGTATTTATAAAAGAAGATAGTCCAGCTGGTGATCAAGCTGAAATTTATGTGAGCTCTTATGATAATGAGTTTGTATTTCTTGGCATAGCAGAAGGGGGGACTACGACGAGCTTTGATTTAGCAGATATCGGATTTGATCAACCCGTCGTTGCAGTGGCTGTAGTTGGACTGGATATGGCAGGGGCTTCTCCAGGATTTGACCTCGTTCACGTTTCGGGGATCACAAACGGTAAGGCAGCCAACATACCATTTGGACTAGGTTTTTATTTACCTAAACCCCTCAACCCAACCCCAATTTCGGGTTCTGAGGCTAAAAAACAAATAGAAAGAATCGATTATTATGCTTTTGCTGATACCAGGTCTTACCATGCTGATCCTGTAGATACCTCTTCAGGAGCGATGGTCATCAACAAAAACTTGCTTCAATTGCATGGTCCGCAGAAGCTGAACTTTAAACTTGCCTATCATTCTCTTCTATTAAATGAGGGAGTAGTGGGCATCGGTTGGAGTCACAATTATGATGCTTACTTAGAACAAGAATCAGAGTATTCTGTCGTTATTCGCTGGTCCAATCACCAGAAGAATCGATTTATTAAAAATGAGGATGGTACGTATGATTCCTATGACAAAGCCACGCAGTTTGACGAGCTCACCCAACAAGAAGACGGGAGTTATACGTTAAAAAGAAAAGATCAACGAATCTATCAATTTGATGCTTCTGGAAAACTAGTAGAACTGATCAATAAACATGGGAAAAGCATTACGTTCCAATATGATGAAAGTACTCATCAATTGATCAAAGTGATTGAAGAAGACACGGGAACCTTTTTTTCATTTGAATATACAGGGAATCTATTAACCAAAGTAACAGATAATCTAGCGAGAACGGTTCACCTTCAATATGATGAAAACAACCATCTTACCCAAATTACAAATGCTAGGGACGAAGTCATTACGTATACGTATGATGAACAAGGAAGAGTGCTAACTTCAACAGAGCAAGGCGTGCAAACTTTTGTCAATACGTATGATGAATCAGGTCGTGTCATTACACAAGACGATGGTGTGGAAGGAAATGCAATCACGACGTTCCAATATGACGAAGAAATTGAACCGGGTTACTTAACCACCATCGTAACCAAAAGAGATGGTCAAACGAAGAAACTTATCCATGATTATCAGTACCGATTGGTGAAAGTCGAAGATGAGTTAGGTCACATCACCACTATGGAGTATGACGGCCTAGGGAATTTGATTAAAGAAACCAATGCCTTAAATCAAACGAAACAATTTGGGTACGATGAGATGGGCAACACGATTGAAATCATCGATCAAGCTGAGAATATGACCCTCATGACTTATGATGAGCGTAACAATCTATTAACGAGAACGAACGCTGTCCAGCAGAAAACAGAATTTACGTATGATGAGTCCAATCGTTTAATTCAAGTGACGAATCCAGAAGGATTTCAGCAATATTTTACGTATGATGAGCTGGGTTATGTGCAAAGCAATGTGAATTTTAATGAAGCTGAGACCTTATTTACGAATACCAACGGTATGCTGCAAGAGAAACAAGATCCAAACGGGAATATCGTTAAGTACGAATATGATGAGGTAGGTAGATTAACCAAAGAAAGTTTCTCTGAAACGGAAGCCATCACGTATGCATATGATGCGTTGGATCATCTTATTCAACAAACAGATCAGTTAGGCAACACCACTCAATTTGCCTATGATATGCAGGGCAATCTCTTAAGTGAAACCAATGCCTTGGAAGAGACCACAACCTATACGTATAATGCAAACGGAAAGCTCGTTTCAGTAGAAGATCGATTAGGAAATACGATTTCATATGCATACGATGCAGAAGATCGTTTGCAAAAAATCACAGATCCAATGGGTCATGAAACGGTGCAATCGTATGATGCCAAAGGAAGAGTTTTCCAAATCACAGATCCAATGGGTCATGTCACAACCAAAGAATACAATGCGATTGATCAACTGATCAGTGAGACAGATGCTGAAGGCAACCGTGAGGAATTCACTTATGATACACTTGGGTATTTAAGTGCTAAAACAGACAAGAATGGAAGTATCACGTCCATGACGCACAATGCAATGGGACAACTCATCCAAGTCACCGATGCACTGGAAGGCACAAGTACATTTACCGTGGATTCTAGCGGCAACATCACCAAAGAAGTGGATGCGTTAGGCAAGGAAACGGTATTTACTTATGATGGGATGGGCAATGTATTAACGAAAACCGATGCTTTAGGAAATGTCACTAGTTATACGAATGATAGAAATGGCAACCTGGTGTCTGAAACCGATGCAGAAAATCAATCCACCCAATATACGTATAATCACTTGGATCAATTAACCAAAACGACCGATGCTAAAGGAAATATAATAGAAAATACTTACGATGCCAAGGGGAGGATCCTAAGTACCACTGATCAGCTCGGCAATACAGTGACCTTCAGTTACGATGCGTTAGACCGCCTTGTTTCAACGACTGATGAGATTGGAAACAGTGAAACCTATACGTATGATAAAATGGATCGTTTAGTCAGCACGATAGATCCAGAAGGAAATATAAGTACCTTCACTTACGATGCATTAGGTAATCTCTTAAGTGAAACCAATGCATTAAATGGAGTCACTCAGTTTACGTATGATCAAAAGAGTAATATGATCATCAAAACCGATGCAGCTGGCAATGTAACGACCTATACGTACAATAAAATAAATGCCCTAATTCAAGAAGCAGATGCCTTAGGCCAGGTGACTCAGTATGCCTATGACAAGGAAGGTCGACTCACGAATGTCACCGATCCATCAGGAAACACCATGATCACGACATATGATGCGATGGGAAGACAGACGGGAATGACAGACCCATTAGGGAATACGTTTACAACGCAATATGATGCCGTTGGTAATTTGATTTCTCAAAAGGATGCAAAAGACAATCAGATCACATCGATTGTATATAACGATAGCTATCAACCGATTCAAACAACTGATGCACTAGGAAATACAACTACACAAGCTTATGACAAAAACGGACGATTAACCACACTGACTGATCCGTTAGAAAATGTACAAACGTATCAATATGATGCCGTGAATCAACTGGTACAAGTGGTAGACGCTATGGGCGGTATAAGCCAGCAATCCTTTGATTCTAAAGGTCAGTTATTAGCATTCACCGATGCCAATGGCGTGGAAACCTCCTTTGAATATGATGCAGCAGGAAGATTAATTAAAGAGACGTTCGACAGTGGTGGGGGGATCACGTATCAATATGATGGTCGTGATCTATTAATCGAAAAGAAAAATGTGAGAGAACAAGTGACCACTTATGCGTACGATGAAGTCGGACGTTTCATCAAAACGAACACACCGGAATCCGAAGTCAGTCGAACGTATGATGACAATCACAATTTACTTACGGTGACAGATCAAGATGGAAAAACGATCACGAGAACTTATGATGCTTTGGATCGAATTGTCTCGTATGTTGATGAGAATGGAAACAAAATCGAATATCGATATGATGAAGTGGGCAATCTTTCACAGCTTATTTATCCTGATGGAAAAATCGTTTCCTATACGTATGATGAAGCTGGAAAGTTGAAAAGTGTGACGGACTGGGCTGGAAGAGTGACCCTTTATACTTATGATGAAAATAACAGACTCATTTTTACTGTTCGTCCAGATGGTTCAAAGGAAACGAGAACGTATGATGTAGCAGGGCAACTAATTGAATTAAAAGATGAAACGAAAGACGGGGACATCATCCATCAAGAAACCTTTACGTATGATGCATCCAGTAATGTAAAAACGGAAGGTAATAAAAACTACCTTTATGATGAATTAAACAGATTAACCCAAGCGGACAATTTCTTAAATCCGTTAGATCAATCGAGTGTGAACTACCAATATGCTTATGATATCGGTGGAAACATCCAAACGATTCAAGAAATAAATGATCTATCTACTCAAGAAACAAGCATCACGTATACGTCAGATAATCGAATAGAAACTTATGATGGTGAGACTGTACTTTATGATGCAGACGGCAATATGATTCAAGGTCCATTACAAGGTGTTATGCAGCAAATGGAGTATGATTCCCAAAACCATTTGATCCGTGCAGGAGATTACACCTATACGTATAATGCAGAAGATATCCGGACTTCAATTACCAATACATCAACCGATGAGACGGTCTATCAAGTTGTGAATCCTCATGCTGTTTACAGTCAATTGCTAATGGAAGTGGACGAAGAGGGGAATCCGTTAACGTATTATGTCTATGGATTAGGATTAATTTCACAAGAAGAGGCAACTGGGGAGGTTTCACTCTATCATTATGACCGTAGAGGAAGTACCTTTGCTTTAACGAATATAGATGGGGACATTACAGACAAGTATGGCTATTCACCTTATGGTGAGCTCATCTATTCAGAAGGGACAAGAAACCATCCATTCCTGTATAATGGAAGATATGGAGTGATGACAGATGAAAACGGTCTGTATTATATGCGGGCTCGCTACTATAACCCAGAGATCAAACGATTTATTAATCGGGACGTGGTTCAAGGCAGTATCAGCAGCAGTTTATCCCTGAATAAATATGCTTATGTCAATGGAAATCCGATAAGTTATATTGATCCGTTTGGTTTAAGTCGAGACAGTGATGATGTTGGATTTTTCGGAAAAGCTTGGAATCTTACGAAAACCACAGCTGATTTTCTTGTATTGGAAGATGCTAGAACGTTAATAGATTCTGATGCTTCTTTCACTGCAAAGGTCATAGCAGGAGCAAGCCTCTTTCCAGCAGGTAAAGTATTAAAATTAGGAAAGTTATTCGGAAAGGCAACATCAGGTGTAAAAGCAACGAAAGAGTCTAGTAATCTTTCTAAAGTTGTTAAACATAATGAGGCTCCTAATAGTTTACCTTATCCTATGGCAGGAGATAATATTGGTATTCAACTAGGTAAGAGTACTAAAGGTCCATATTCGCATATACCAGATCCGAAAACAGTTGGAGAAGGGAAAAATTTTACTGCTGCTCAAAAACATAAGATAATACAAGAAAATATGAAAACAAATAATGGGGTTGTTAAGTCCGACTTCTCAGGAGAAATATGTTGTAAGCCTAAAAAAAGTCAAAAAGGAGTGACACCTCCTCAAAATGAATGGCAGATTGATCATATTTTTCCTAGAGATAAAGGTGGGACCAATAGCTATTCTAATGCTCAAGTTCTAACTCGTAAGGAAAACAGAGATAAATCCAATAAATAAGAGGAGGAGAAAAAGTGACAATAAACTCTATTTCAATAAGAGGTTGGAGTTATAATCAATTATGGAATGGTTGCATTTTGGCTTCTATTGCACATTCTATTATGGTTGCACATTATCCCTACTTATCAAATGAACATTCATGGGATGAATTCAATTATAATTTTCAGAATAGTGAAGGAGTCAGAGGAACTGTTACATTTCAAAATAACTTTTTAGTAGCAGCATTTAGAAATGACGAGACTGTTCCGAGAAAATTTACATCTATGGACTTTTTTCAAGGAGCACCTGATAAAATCATTAAAATTGCCGAAACTGAAACTCTGCAATACTTATTAGAAAGCATAAACGGTGAGGATATGCCTCTAATTACTACCGCTATATGGGGATTTGAAAATAAAGTGTTTTCACTAGATACGTTTGATATTATGATTAGAAATGGCGGAGGGCTTTTGGAAAGGCAAGTAATGGAGGTTCAAAAAGCCATTGAATCATGGGAAGAGTATTATGAAATGACAGAAGAACAAACTACTTTGATGAAGAGTATTTACCAGCGAAAAATATCTAATCCAAAGGAGAAGATAGTTTTATCACTTAATGAGATAAATTTAATTGGAACTTCTGATGAAGAAGGCTTGAATGAGAGTAGAACTTCATTTGATGAAATAGGTATTGATTGGATTAAATAATTTAATTTAACCTTGATTGGCTATGATATATTCCCCTTTAGGAAACAGATTTCTTTATTTTATCTGTCTACCTGTAGGGGAGCATATCAGGGTACACTTTATTATGTGTAAAATGTTCCAACAATAATATTTCCTAAATTCCTGAATAGTTGTATAGATTGTAGGTAGTTTTGTGTCAGAATTTTTTGACTCAAATATGCCCTCAAAGAGAGAAAATGACATAAAATCACCATATTACAATAATCAGTTTTTAGCAGTTTAAATGTTTGTTTTTTGTTAAATGGGGTTATTATTGTGTCATCATTGAAGGATAATTTATGTCGTTTGACATATGTCTTTCAAGTTTTTTTACGAATCACAACCCGATAAATAACATAAGTTATTTATCTTTTTTTATGTGTTTTGCATTGAAAAGTGATAAATAACTTCCGTAAATAATGATATAAAAGGATTGATAACAAATAGCCTAATTTATTAAATAATTTTACATATCATGTAGTACGTTGATCATATAAGAGTTTTTTAAGTAATAATCCGTTAAAATATGTTGATCCAAGTGGAAATGCGGAAGAATGTGTTTGTGAAGGCGAAGGTAATGGGATAACGTATAAACGTGTTGATGAGATGAGTATGGATGAGTTAGTATATGCGCTATATGAAGATCCTAATGTTACACCAGAAGGCAAGACACAGATAGTGGCGTATATTGGTAAAGAATATGCATTAGAATTTGTTGTCCTAGTTGAAATAAAAGCACTGCAAGCACTTGGATTACTTAACAAGACTAACAAGACTAACAAGGCTACTGAGGGGACGGTTGAACTTTCAAAGAGAGATGAACTATTGAATACTGTAGGGAATCAAAAACTACGAAATGCGATAGACCAAATGTATCGTCCAGGTGCAAAAATTGGAGATGGAGGATTAGCAGATGTAATAAGGCATGAACTGAAAACTGGAGAATTATTAAGTCCAAAAGGTCATTTTCAAAAGGGGTTTGAGAGAATCAGTAATCTTAAAAATATAATCAATAAAGAAAATCTTAGTCCAAGTGATTTGAAGTTAGCTCAAGATTTACTAGATGATCTCCAAAAAGCATTGGAAGGAGTGAAGCCTTAGTGAATAAAAGCAATTTGTCGGAAGAACTTATTATGAAAATTCCTGAATTAAAACCTTTGTATGATAAAGAATTGGATGATTGGGAAGAATTCCCTGGAAATCATAACGTTTTTGGGAATGTTTTGAACCCCTTTCTTGTTGAATTACTAGAAAAGAAGAATCAAGAGAGGCTAAAAAAAAGAATATTTCAATTTTTTGAGGATATGGCATTATCAGAAGATGATGATGTACAGAATGTATTAATTGTTACAGTTCTAGAATATTTAGGTGATTCAGAGAAATGTCTCAAAGAAGCGAGAAAACTCATGGGAAATAGAACTCTTGAATTTTCTAAAGAAGTAGAAAAGTGGCTAGGACGTAGCTAAAACTTTTCCGTTGGTGGCACTTTTCCAAACTACAACTCATCTATTTCTAAAATACAATAGAAGTAGAGCAGTTAGCATTATTTGCGGTATGATGAAGAACAAAACAGCGTATCGTCCGTATGAGAAGTATATATAGTTATAACTTGTATGATAATTAGTATGGGTGCCTACACTTCCCGAAATATGTATATTGACATGGAGTGAAATAAATATACTCCATGTCAACGTATAGGAATAAAAGGAGAAAAGTTTATGGGAAAGATGTCTTTAACTGAAGCAAAAAAATTCTTTAAGTCTATGCAATGTTCTAAGTTTGTAATGGCACGTGAGGAGTTAATGAAATATGAAATGTATATGGCGTTAAAAATTTCGAAAGAGACTGAAATGAAATGGAGAGAAGAAGAGTTTTATAGATATTACAAGTCTTTAAATGATGACAAACATAATAATGAAAAACTATGGCTAAAATTTGATAGAATGTATGACTTAATCGAAAGTACTAAAAATATTGACCACATACTTAAAATGCATTCTATAATAAAGGTAATAATGTCAAAGCTATCTGATATCGAAAGAATTATTATAGCAGAAACCATTAATGGTAGAAGTCCACGTAGTGTGAGAAGTGGCTTAATATATTTATCATATGATTTAGGAGAAGAAAATCTTACAAAAAGTTTTATAAATGATTGTATGAATTTGTTAGAAGTATCTACTGATGATGAAGAATTGAAAAATAGAGCTGAAAGAGCGAAACAATTATGTAATGAAATTAAAAATGGACTAAAACTCTAGTAAATAGGGAAACTATTTCAACTGTCTAAATGATTACCTTTATATGGAACAAAGTGGTATAATAGAAATAATACAGTAGTTGGAAGGGCGGTAGGCTGATCCCTCATTTTTTTATAGATAGGGGGTGATGCCCAATGACAGTTTATCAAGCGATTTCTTTAATGCTAACCTTCGGGTTATTAATTATAGCTTTGTTATCTGTTAAGAATAAGAAATAGACCGCCCCCCTCCAAGGTTGCGGTCCATTTGTAGTAAAAACCAAAGCTTACCGTTCTTTAACGGCTATTGTATTAAACCATAGAAGCCGTTGGTGTGTCGAGCACCTTCGGTTTCTTTATTAGTATATGAATCTCTTAACTATATTATACATTAAAAGTTCCCTGTAAGAAACAGTTTTAATGAAAAGCAAAGAAAAAGGACTATTAGTTATAATTTAGGTCATATCTTCTTAGAATTTCAAGTGTGGATATTTGAACAAGATTTAGTCTGAATATTGAGTCATGTTCATCTGAAAGTCCAGGATGTGGTCCTTCTCTATGAAGCCTTTTCCAAAATGTTTCAAAGTATCCTTGACTATTATCTAACCATTCATTCAACTCTTTATAAAAAATGGATTGAATCATAATAATAATCATTAGATATTGCTTTCTTAATAACTTGTTCTACTATTTCATACATCAAATTATCACTTAATAGCCCAGGAAGCTGAGGGTTATTAATTAAATATCTAGTAAGATGGTCGTTTATAGAAGTTAAATAGATTATTTTAATAAAATAATGATTCTCTAGTATTTAGAATGTCTTGCTTCTGGATACAATACTTTGGTAAAACCTTTCTCTATTTATGAAAGGTTTTTTATAGTTTAATTTTAAAAATTAACATGTACCAAGAATATTTTTCCATTAGGAATACTAAAAAACTTTGTATATGATTTAAAGGTAAATTAATGAAAGTTTTAGTAATTGAAGGGGGGAGCTAGTTTCAAGAAGTGTAATTAAGAAATTTACATAATAATATAAATATTAGGAGGAATCATATTGAATATTAAAAAAACAGTAACTTTTCTATGTATATTTCTATTAGTATTTTCAACTCTAGTTATAGCTGAAGAAGTGGTAGATTTGAATAAAATGACTGCATCCTCGTTATCTTTGACTCAAGAGGATGTGAAAATATCAAATATTAGTGCAGGTCGATATCATACGGTAGGGCTAAAAAGCAATGGAAGTGTCGTGGCCGTAGGTAAAGATGATAATGGTCAAGTGTCAGGCGTCTCCAGCTGGACAAATATTGTAGAAGTGAGTGCAGGAGATTCCCATACGGTAGGGCTAAAAAGTGATGGAAGTGTCGTAGCCGTAGGTGATGATAATTATGGTCAAGTGTCAGGCGTCTCCAGTTGGACAGATATTGTAGAAGTGAGTGCAGGCTCTTCCCATACGGTAGGGCTAAAAAGCGATGGAAGTGTCGTGGCCGTAGGTAGAGATGATTATGGTCAAACCTCTGGCGTATTGAGTTGGACAGATATTGTAGAAGTGAGTGCAGGAGGTGTGCATACGGTAGGGCTAAAAAGCGATGGAAGTGTCGTGGCAAAAGGTTATGATGGTTATGGTCAAAGCTCAGGTGTCTCCAGTTGGACAGATATTGTAGAAGTGAGTGTAGGCTCTTCCCATACGGTAGGGCTAAAAAGCAATGGAAGTGTCGTGGCCGTAGGTAATGATAATTATGATCAAGTGTCAGGCGTATTGAGTTGGACAGATATTGTAAAAGTGAGTACCGGTTGGTCCCATACGGTAGGGCTAAAAAGCGATGGAAGTGTCGTGGCCGTAGGTGATAATAATTATGGTCAAGTGTCAGGCGTGTCCAGCTGGACAGATACTGTAGAAGTGAGTGCAGGCTCTTCCCATACGGTAGGGCTAAAAAGCGATGGAAGTGTTGTGATCGTTGGTGCTGATTATTATGGTCAAAGCTCAGGTGTCTCCAACTGGACAGATATTGTAGAAGTGAGTGCAGGACAGTCTCATACGGTAGGGTTAAAAAATAATGGGAGAGTCGTGGCCGTAGGTAGAGATGATTATGGTCAAAGCTCAGGTGTCTCTAGCTGGGCACAAATTGTAGAAGTAAGTACAGGTCGATATCATACAGTAGGGCTAAAAAGCGATGGAAGTGTCGTGGCCGTAGGTAGAGATAATTATGGTCAAGTATCAGGCGTATCGAGCTGGACAGATATTGTAGCAGTGAGTGCAGGTCGATATCATACGGTAGGGATAAAAAGTGATGGAAGTGTCGTGGCCGTAGGTCATGATACGTATGGTCAAAGCTCAGGTGTCTCCAGCTGGACAGATATTGTAGCAGTGAGTGGAGGTCGATATTACCATACGATAGGGTTAAAAAGTGATGGAAGTGTCGTGGCTGTAGGTCATGATACGTATGGTCAAAGCTCAGGCGTATCGAGCTGGACAGATATTGTAGCAGTGAGTGGAGGATATTACCATACGGTAGGGCTAAAAAGTGATGGAAGTGTCGTGGCCGTAGGTAGAGATGATGATGGCCAAACCTCAGGCGTATCGAGCTGGACAGATATTGTAGCAGTGAGTGGAGGATATTACCATACGTTAGGCCTAAAAAGCGATGGAAGTGTCGTGGCTGTAGGTAGAGATGATGATGGCCAAACCTCAGGCGTCTCCAGCTGGACAGATATTGTAAAAGTGAGTGCAGGACATACCCATACGGTGGGGTTAAAAAGCGATGGAACCATAATAATCAGAGGATTTGATTCTTATAAGCAAGTACAAGGAGTAAGTAATTGGACCCCAACCCTTCCTAATCCACCAGTGAATGTAATAGCCAGATCTCATAATTCGCAAATCTCTATATCATGGGATGAAGTTGCAGATTCTGAAAGTTACAATATCAAACGTTCAGAAGTGAGTGGAGGTTCTTATTCCGTCATAGCCAGTGAAGTCACTGGAATCAGTTATACAGATGAGGATGTGGTGAACGGAACCACTTATTATTATGTGATTACTGCAGTCAATCAGATCGGTGAGAGTGAGGTGTCCAGTGAAGTGATGGCTACACCGAATGAGTCAGTCGATGAAACGCATATCTATCATTATGATGAAAATGGGAGACTTACATCCATTGGGTTACCTTCGGGTAAAACACTGGTGTATGAATATGATACAAATGGTAATCTTATTCGCAGCTATATTCAACCTTAAAACGAAGTAGAAAAAGTGCAATATATATGAGGAGGCAACATTGTGAATTCAAAAAAAATAATCGTATTTATCTGTATTTTTACGATGCTTTTTTCCAATCTAGCTTATGCTAACCCTAGTCAACTAGCAGAAGACTTAAATGAGAACGTAATCGTAGAGGATAAAGATGTATCCCCAAGCACGGAAGTGAAACCAATTGAAGAAGAATCATCTAATTCTATGGATGGGGAGAATTCGATAGAAGACCCAACAGATCCCGTAGAAGTGGAGACACCTCCTATAGAACCTATAGAGGGAGAAGAAACAGGACAAGCCTCTTATCTTATCTCCTTACAAGAGGAAGTGTCTGCGAATGGATTTGCAGCAGAAAAGTTAAAAGATAAAAAGGTTAAAAAAATCAAAACGAAAAAAAGAGAGATTCTTTCTACGAAGTTAAGTAAGGAAGAGTTAGTAGAAATAGAAAAGGATGAACAAGTTCTTTTTGTAGAACCAAATGGACGTATTGAAATCGCCTCTATAGATAAACCAAACAAAAAGGATGTTGAAGAAAATACACAAATCATTCCATGGGGATTAAAAGCCATTGGGAGTGATCTAGCCCACGAATCTGATTTTACAGGTAAGAAAGTCCGTATTGCTGTTTTGGATACAGGTATTACTGATCATTCCGATTTACAAGTGAAAAAAGGGGTTTCTTTTGTGGAAGGATCTACATTTGATGAGGATGAACATGGTCATGGAACGCATGTAGCAGGAACGATTGCAGCGCTCAACAATGACGAGGGTGTAGTAGGTGTGGCACCTGATGCCGACCTTTATGCAGTAAAAGTATTAGATGCTGAAGGAAACGGAACATATGCACAAGTAATCGAAGGGATTCAGTGGGCGATCGATAACAAAGTGGATATCATCTCTATTAGTTTTGGCGGAACAGACTACAGCCAATCGCTTCATGAAGTCATTCAAGATGTCGAAGAGGAAGGGATTTTGATCCTTGCTGCTGCAGGAAACCTAGGGGAAGGAGAAGAAACAGAACTATACCCTGCTTTATTCCCAGAAGTCCTTTCCGTAGGTGCAGTGGATTCGTCTCTTGATCGCGCACGTTATTCCAGTACGGGAACTGCACTAGATCTTGTGGCACCAGGTTCATCGATCATAAGTACGCTTCCTCATGAAGAATACGGGTTGATGTCTGGAACTTCCATGGCAGTGCCACATGTAACGGGAGCCGCATCCTTACTTTGGGGAGCAGACAAAAAGCTAACTGCAGAAGAAGTGACAAATCAACTCAAAGATACTGCAACTGATTTAGGAGATGCACATGAATATGGTGCAGGGTTGCTCAACATAGCCAAAGCTTTAGGGTTAGTAGATGAGCCGATTGAGTTCATCGATGAGCCTGTTCATGAACAGATCATAAAAGGGATTCCTTCCAAAGAGAAAAAAGAAATCCCACAATTACAAGGGGATGTTCTACTCATTGCTGCTTATTTTAACCCCGTCTATATGGATCAGCTTGATGAGGACGGAAAATTAGCATTGTTTCAATTAGATTCTGAACGGGTGAATGAGATCATCGCAGATTTAAATGGAGAAGACATGGAATGGTTAGAAGAGTTTGTTCCTGTTTCCATCACGCAATACCAATATGCGACGGATCCAGATGGGTATGCTCAAGAATTACAGAGTAAGTCTATCCGACGTGATCGTCTGGAGAAAGAGGGAGAAGCGACTGTCAATCCTCAGGCTGCTGAATTTATTTTTACCGAGTTCAACAGTACGTATAACTATAATGTTAAGTCCGATCAATATGTCGATCCCCTATATCATACAGCGAATCGAAGTGTAACCGATATTTACTTGCCTGGTTTAAATGGGTTCGATGTTGTACTCAATCGACAATATAACTCCTTGGATAGCAAATTAATGAAACCTGAAGCCAAAAGAGGGGAAAACTATACTTCAGCAATTGATCCTAAAGAAGTGAAAAATGGATTTATTGCTAACGGTTGGACCCTAGATTTACCTTACATGGATTTTAGTTTTGTTGATGGTGAAATCATCCACTCTACTGATTACTATACCGATGATAGTGATGGAGATAGAGTCTATAAAAGCATGTATGATGTCAATAATAAAGAATATTTTAAAATGGTGTTTACGATCGAGGATGGCAGTTCTTATGAGTTGCGATTTACGGATATAAATGGGACGAATTCTCAAGTAGAATTAGTGGATTACCCTTATACCAGCGATGTTGAATTTGGAGTGAGAGCGAACGGTTATTTTGAAACGTTTCGCTTTGAAAATGGTCCTGCAAGTTACCCAAGTAGCCGATTAGGTTATTATATTGATGAATATATGTTAGAAATTGGGAACACCATCTACTTTTTTAATGAAGAAGGTCAAATCCTGAGAAAAAGAAGTAACACCAGTTATATGTCTATTGATTATGAATATATCGGAAACGATATACTCATGACCGATCGATTTGGACGAGTCGTGACGATTTATAGAGATGCAGATTTTGTGATATATAAGATTGAAGTGGTTGATGCAAACGGAGTTATGATTGAAGAGATCAACTATCAAACGACTCAGACCAGTAAGAGCTTAGCTTATAAAAGAGATACAAATGATGATTATCCAAGCAATTTAACGACAGAATCGATTTCTTATTGGCGTTTAGATGCCGTCATGGATGAAGGCGGAAATGTGTTAGAATCATACGATTACTACACGATTGATCAAACCACCTTAGGAGATTTTAATTTATCCATTGCCTCAGATGGATATTGGTACTATGCTTACAGCAGTGGAAATCCTAAACCTGCTGATGATGAATATAAAAATTATTTTGCTTATTGGGCCGATGATAATCGAGCGTTTGAACTGGCGTACGTGTATGATACTCAAGTTTATGATTATGCAGAGATCCCATATTTACTATTAAAAAATGTGAATTTTAATAACGGAACTAACTTACAATTTATGTACGACAAATTTGACCCACTATGGTCATTACATGATGAATACGAAGAAGTAGGAATTGCGGAAGAATTGAGAAACTCCACACGGATGTTTGTGGACGACTTTGCCTTACAATATATTTCTTATCCTGCGGTAAACCGAGTGTTGTATGCGTATGAAGAAGAGGGACAACCGAAGGTGACGGTTGAATCCTATACGAATGAACATTACGATCATGGTTATAACATTAAGGAATACTTCAATTTTAAACTAGATGATAATAAACGTTTAGCACAAAGCAGGACTCGTTTTGGAGATGCTCAAACGTTAACACAAGTGGACGATTCAACAGGGCAAACCCGTTATACTCATTATAAAAATAATGGAAAAAGGTTTTTACTAGCCTATGATTGGATGAGAGACTCCAAAGCAAGTGAATTGATATTTTCAGAAGATGGAAACGAGTATTTCTCAAATCAAGATGTGGTCACAGCTTATCGATATACTGGAGATGGCTTTCGACCGACGGAGATTCATCAATATACGGATCATATCCCTGAATATGAAGATGTGTTATATCTTGATGGAACTTTAGATTGGTTTACACCTTTAGTCGTTAACAATGTACAGCATCCAGTATTACCGAATTCAGGAAGTCAAATCCAACTTCAAACGACCACGTATGAATATGACAACTATGGCGCTGTGACCCAAGAAACCGATCCTTTAGGGAATGTAACGACGTATGAATATAATGACGCAAGTTATCATCTACTTTCTAGATTGACGGTGCAGCCCCAAGATGGATTACTAAGTTATGAAAAACAAATCGATTATGAAGTGGAATATTACTTACCTGAATTTGCAATTGAAACGTACACGTATCAAGATCCATCGAATCCTTCCTTGGTTCGTACTGACAGTTTTAGATTCGAATATGAGCATCTAAATGATGTGTTGATGTCATTAAAGACGTACGCTTCAGGGGATCAATTCGGTACGGAGAGAATTGTAACGGAAAAAGATTTTACGTACACAGATGATGCAAAGTTAAAAACTGAAACGACAAGCGTTACTCTAGAAGAAGGTCAAAGTCCGACATCTTTAACGATTCAATATGATTATAATACCGATGGAACCATCAAGGAAATCATCTATCCAGATACAAGTGAAGTCGAATATGATTATGACTATCTAGATCGCATTACGTCTTATCGTCAAGTACCATTTGGTGGAGACATTCGAACCACAACCGTTGACTATGTTAACAATGAAAGAAAAGTAACAGTGAATACACCAGATGGTGAGCAAATCGATAGCTTTTACACTCCATTTGGTTTAAATGTAAAACAAGTCAGAAATGTAAATGAAGTATCAAAAGTTATTAACGAAATTGAATCTAATGATGGTATCATCACAGATGTAACCAAACCTTACGGAAATAGTGCATTAGGAACCAGTTACACGTATGATAACTTAAACCGTGTCATGAGTATAGAAGATGCTGAAGGGAACATTACAAGATTTTATTATGCAAACACGGTTCAAGGTGCTGATGGAAAATACACCCTACAACAAACAACGAAAATAGTTTATCCAAATGGAAAAGAAGAAATCTCCTACTATGACTTTAGTGGAAATCTAGTAAAGTTTGTTGAACGTGATGTGAGTGGAAATAAAGAAAGAATCACAACAAATCAATATTCATCTTTGGGTCAATTATTAGAAACATCCGTCACTTCTGAAGGAAAAACACAAACGAATAAGTATGGTTATGATGGAACAGGGAACTTAATTTTCCTAGAAGATAATCTTGGACAAACGTACAAGTATTTTTATAACCCATTAGGTCAAGTGGTGAAATATTATATCAATGACAAAACAGACCCTGAAGTTACGAAGACATATAACGAAGTCGGATGGTTATTAACAGAAACTTCTCCATCTGATGATCAAGAAACGTATACGTATAATAACAAAGGTCTGATTGAAACCTTTGTAGATAAAAAAGGTCAAACGTTTACGTATACGTATAGCCCATATAACGAAGTCGAACATATGACGGTGACAGATAACACTGGCCAAGAAGTATTATGGGAAGACTATACGTATGACCCAGAAACAAGATTGCCAACAGAGCTTGCCAATAGTGAAGGGCAAACTCTTTCCTATACGTATGATGAGTGGAAACGATTAAACACACAAGAAATCGCTGGGAACACCTATACCTTTAACTATGATGATTTTGATAGACTAGAAGCTTTAGTTTATCCAGATTTAAAACAAGTAGATTATACGCATGACAATTTAAGTCGCATTCAAACCGTTTCTTATGACGGTCAATTGATGGGAGACTATGACTATACCATTTCTACAAATGGAACTTCTTTAGCTCTAAATTATGAACCTTTATCTATGGGGTTCCAAACAGACATTAATCCATTTGGAGAATTGATCTCTCATGAACAAAAAGATACTGGAAGTATTACTTGGGCTGAATCTTTTGGTTATGATGGTCTTGGGAATATAGTGTCTAAGGATCAAAACGGTGAAATCAGTACGTATCAATATGATGATTTAAATCGAATTATTCAAGAAGATGTAGTCGAAGGTATTCAAACTTATACGTATGATGAAAAAGGAAACCGTAAAACAATGGAAGGAACGATGAAACTTCCATTAGGTCCAAGAGAATATACGTATAATGCATTAAATCAATTAAGTACCTTTAAAGAAAATGATGAGGAAACTACGTATCAATACTACGTTGGTGGACTAAGAGCAACCAAAGAAAGTGTAAATGGTGACTTTACAAGATACATTTATTTTCAAGGTAATGTTATTGAGGAACTAGACCAAGAAGGAAACCCAACAGCAAGAAATATTTGGGGAAATCAGTTATTATATAGAGAAGATATGACATCTAGTCTAGGTGGATATTACTTCTATAACGGTCATGGTGATGTGGTTAAAGTCGTCGCAGCGGATGGTAGTAAAGATGTTTTAAAAGAATATGACTACGACATTTGGGGTAATGTTCTATCTGAAACAAGTCATGAAACAAAAACCTTTGATAACCCATTCCAATATACAGGTGAAATCTATGATGAAGAATCTGGATTGACTTATTTACGTGCAAGATACTATGATCCAACGATGGGAAGGTTTATTACTGAGGATACGTATGAAGGGACAATTAGTAATCCACTTAGTATGAATTTGTATACGTATGTTCATAACAACCCATTGATTTATACTGATCCTAGTGGACATAATGCAGAACGAACTTTTGGAGGGTCGGGTTATACAATTCGAAAAGCAGCTGTTCATTGTGCTCAGGTTGGAGTGTCAACATGTTGGAATGAAGCGAGGGCAGGAGTACTAGAAGCATCTATGGCTGTACTTGATTTTACGATGGTAGGCGATATTAGCACAATACTAGATCCTGAATCTTCTAATTTTGACAAGGGACTTGCAGCGGCTAGTTTTATTCCTATTGGAAAAGTAATAATTAAAGGTGGCAGGTTGATTGTTAAACTATCAAATGGTCACGGTAGAGAAATAGAAAGGGCAGCAAACCTTACAGCAGAAAATTTAAGTGTTCTTACAAAATCAAGTACACTTGCACAAAAAGGAATTATTGATTCTTCAACTGTAAGATTTTCTCAAAGTAGTATTAGTTCAAATTTTAGTGATGGAAGTTCAGTTTATGATTTAATAGCAGGATTAAAAAGTGGTAAAATAAATTCAAATGATATTCCAAGTATTCGTATATTTGAAATTGATGGAACAAGATATACTCTTGATAATAGAAGATTATATGCTTTTCAAGAAGCTGGAATTGATGTTAACTATACTCTTGCGACCCCTCAAGAAATTGCAAATGAAGCATGGAAGTTTACTACTAAAAATAATGGGGAATCTATAAAAGTTAGAGGGACGAATTGAAATGGAAATAGAGGTAATTGATATAGGTGTTGAAATACATGTAACACCACTAGAAAAAGTATTTATTGAACCATCTCTTATAAGTGTAGAATTTGATGATGTTGATGAAAATCGTTGGAGAATTTCATTTAATCCTTGTCAAGGATTTAAAATGACTACTATTGATTGCATTGATACGAAATTATTACTTGTTGATGGTAAACGCCCGTGCTCATTGCTAAAAGTAAATAATTCAAGGTGGATTAAAGAGTTGAAAAATGTACTAAAGCAAAAAGATCATACTGCAAATTTTATGGATGAATCAAATCACTACATTTTTCCTTTTCAAGACAACATAATAGAAGTTGCAGCAATGAGTAGTTTTAAAGTAGAGAATATAGATTAAGGACATTAAGAATACCCAGATTTCAACATGATTTTAAATATATATATTGAAGTATAAATTGTAAATATAAAATTTGATTAATCATATATAAACATTTGTTTTATTTAAACTATTTGAAAAACCACAAGTAAGGATTGGGTGTAACTTGTGGTTCTTTTTTTTAATTTTATTAAGTTTGATGGTAATTATGTTTGAAGGAGAGTGTTTCTTTAAGAAAACTTAAGAGGTTAGATTTACTCTTAAGTTTTCTTATGTCCTTTAAATGGTCGTTTATGGGATGATCCAAGATTGATTCATAAACACTTGATTTTTTATGTATTTCCAGACCCATAACTCATCTTTTTATCTAAATTTCATTAATATCTCTGTTCACCCTTTATAGTACAAGTTATATTCTTTAATTTATAGAGTATAGTTATATTTCAAGTTTAAACCTTTTGACTAGGAAAGGTTATTTTGATTCTCTTTAAGGTCTAACAAACTTTAAAAGTAACATATTTCCATTGGAATAAGAAGGAATATTTATATATGATGAATAAGGTAAATAAATGAAAGTTTTAAAAATAAGCAAGGAATTTAATTTAGAATGAAGGTGAACGAATAAAATATGGGAAAAAACAAAAAAGATCTAATGATTAACAATTTCTTTTTTTTGATTGCTATATTTACTGCTTGCATAAGTTTGTTCGGTGAATTAAAAAGTATATTGCTTAGCATTCATTATTCTAATAACACAATTTATGATTTGAATTTATCATTTTATAATGTAACTATTTACACAGATAGAGAGATTTATCATTTAGATTTATATATTCCTCTTATAATTACTATTATCGGTATTGTTTATAATGTTACATGTTATTTAATTCATTTTTTGAAGGACAAGTGACCTATATATTTTTAAACTTATGCTATCATAATGTGTCACAGTCCTATCAACAAACAATTATAATAATCTTGATTCTTGGCTAATAATAAATATCAACGTCATGAAATAACTAATAGAAATACCTTTAACCACAGGCGATGAAAACCTCTGTTATACAACAAAAAGGAATTATAACTAGATATACAAAAAATAAGGATGGAATAAAATATGGCAGGGTTTTACTATGAAATTAATGGTTATGTTCATGATAAATATTCAAATGAAATTATTTTAAAATTACTTTCTCATTTTAATATAAATAAAGGGGTCGCTGAGATATATGAAGTAGAAGAAACACAAGTCAACTATGATAAGATTGAAGAGTACGTAGATGAATGGTTCGAAGCACCTTTTGAAAATTTGAGTGTATGTAATCTAAAAAGTCATTACTTTAAAGAGATAAAATTTAATTATCATATCTTTGATAAAGAAGTCCCTTTTAGATTACTAATTACAATGCACGAGAATCTTACCTTTTCGATTACAATGATGTTTGACTATACAGAACATGTTGAGTATGAGAGAGATATAGTTAAACTTAAACGTAAAAATGAGGAGATTGAAAAATTATATACTAAATTTTATTCATCAGGATTATATTTATATGGAACCTATGGTGTCGAAATATTTCCTGTTTCTCTAATATCTATAAAATTTGAAGAAGAATCTATTTGTATGTATGGTGATGGTAATTACTTTAGTCATCAGATAATAAATAAGGATAGAATATTAGAATTACAAAAAATAGGTTCAATCAAATTTAATATTTTAGAGAATGGATATCTTGTTCTTAAAGATGATATGGATAATAGATATGAAATATATGAAGAGTGGGTAGGGAAAATTGTAAATGATTTAAGAAATTCTGTCTAGAATCACTATGTATTTTAAAGAACTACAAGTAAGGATATTATTGTACTTGTGGTTCTTTTTAATTAGATAAGAATAGGTGGTAATTATGTTTGAGATAAAATCATATATTCTCATTCCTGGGAAAAAAATAACTAGCTTAGATTTAGTTAAAAATAATCCTTTTCATTATTTTGATGAGATAACGAATATTGAGAAATACAATGTTGAAGACTTTGATTTTAACTATCTTGATGGTTCGATTAATTTGAAATATTATGATGAAATATTAATGGATTTTGTATTATGGGATTTAGTAGATCAAGTATGGGCTTATTTTCTTAATATTTTTCAAGATGTTGTAAGTACAGGGTATGGAAAATCATATTTTCCAGATATGCCTCTTCTTATTGAAATTAAAACAATATCTGATAAATTAATATTGTTTGAAATTGAGAAGCACACTAAATATGCTTTACCGACTTATGAGTTTATGAAAGAAATGTTGTCAGCAGGAGAGTATTTCTTTAAAATACTTTCTAAATATAATAAACTTGATTATAACCATGAATTTAATCAAATAAGTAATTTGAAAGGTGTTATAGAAAAATTAAAGTAGAGTAGGTCTTTCATGTTTAAAAAAATTAATTTCCATAGTGGAAACATTGTTTATGATGATTTTCAAATTGATCCAGAATTATCATTTGAAAAACAGATGTACAATTTTAAACAAGATATGTTTCAAGTAGATTTCTTAAATAAATATTTAATTGATATAGGATGGTATCCTGATTTCGATAAAAATGGAATGTTTAAAATTGTGATTATTAAAGAGTATAACTGGGAAAAGCCGTTTTATATTGAAAGGTGTAGAACTATTGACGAATTGAAGGAACATTTAGTTAAATGTATAAATATTATAAATAATCAATTAGATATATGAATAATTCATGATACTCCAATAACAAAAAAGAACTACAAATAATGTACTAATCATGGCTTGTAGTTCTTTTTCTATGACAAAGAAAAAAATAGTAATAATAGCCTATAGATTATGTCGAAAATAGTAGAAAAATCATATAAAACATCGTAAAAAAGTCCCGAAAAAAGTATTAAATTGTAAAAATATTTCTTGACGAATTAGTACATTTTGTAATAGAGTGGAAATCAAAGGAAGGAAGTGACTCATGCTAGGTCAACGTATAGCTGATCTTAGACAAATAAATCAAATGTCTCAAGAAGAATTAGGAAAAAAGGTAGGATTACCTCAAGCTTTAATCAGTCGAATAGAACTTGACAATAGAAAGGTATCAGCAACCGAATTAATTAAATTTGCAAAAGCCCTTAATGTATCCATTGAAGATATTTTAATAGATATTGATTGAACCTCTCATCACTGGAAGTGACGAGATTCTTGCGAACACCAGCGTAACCGCCAGTTATCTTAGCAAGCTCTGCGGGTAGTTCCTACCCTGAAAAAAAGATTCTGTACGTTGGACTCTTCTCTCTGACGTACTGCTTGGTTTTCGCTTTTCCGTCAGAGAGGGCGATTAGACGGTTGAAGATTTTACGTTGCAGACCTTTTCCTGCAACAACCTCATATCTTCAGTTTTCAAAGAGCAATCTGTATTATAGCGCTTTTTGTAAGTTATTCATAGAAGAAAGTCGGATGTTCAACGTGCCAAAAGACACGTCACACCCGAAGCCGATTCATCTCATGATTAAAATCACGAGTGTTCTCGGCTAATTCATAAAGAGGGGGAGGGTAGCTTGAGTGAGTTGTTTAATATTGTAATGGAAGCCGAAACTACCAAGAAGCAATTTAGCTCTCGGAAAAGAGAACTCGAAAAAGTGAGAAGATTTGCAAAAGACAAAGATGATGTTGAATTATTGGATAAAACTGAAATGGTTCTAAAAGGACTAAATCGATTCATCAATAATCTTTCTGCTCAAATTGAGCTGGTAAACTTATCACATAGATCTCAAATTATACCTGAAAAGTTTATAAAAGCAGCAAAATTAACAGAATTACAACAACGAGTGATACATAAAAGATCTAGAGAAAAGAAGAAATTTAGAGAAATTGAATTGGAAATTGCAATTGAGTTTAATCAAGGCGAACATCGTATGAATTCTAGAGATTGTCATACAAAAGCATTAAAAAAAATTATAAAGATTGCAAAAGGATATCAAGAAGCAATTAATCTTGGTCTTTTTGAAGAAGATGCACTTATATATGCTGAAATGACAAGAAAAACCAGAATCATTTGGTTAATGTATCTTAGAGGCAGAAAAATGTCAGAGATTGCTTTAGAATTAGGTAACAGTAAAGCATACATTAGTAAAGTATTAAAACCATATAAAAAAAGAGATAAATAGCAGCTTTGTATCAATTTTATCTTTTTCCCACATATAGATTGGTTTATTAAATTATTTTTTAGTAAAAGAATCTATGTGTAACAACTTATCATTAACACATAATTTAAAAGGCCCTTTGTTGATAATATGATCTACCCAATCATAAAATCAACAACTAGTTTACCCGAACTAGAAAATAAGCATAAATCATGGCACAACACAAAAAGAAGTTCCAATACTACAGTCTAATTCCCACCCAAAACTAGACTGTAGAATAATGGATTGCATGATCACCCAATCATGCGGTTCTCGACTATAAACTATAGATAATTAAATATTTAAAAGGAGGATATTGACATGTGGTATGTTTTACACGTGTGGAAAAACGAGGAAAGAACTGTAGCTGAACTCGTAACCCCATATGTTCAAAAAGTCATGAAATTGACTAAGATTGATTGGGTTTATACGGCTAAAGGTGCTAAGAGACAATCAGTCTCAATGATGCCAGGATATATTTTAATTAAAGAAGAGAATATGAGCGTAGATCTATGTTCTTCCATACGTAAACTACCATGTGTTTCTTCTATTCTTTCAGATTCTGAGCATACTCCTATAGGCATTACTGATGAGGTTATCCAAGCATTTGTAAATAAGCTAGAAAATAAAAAAACGCTTGCTTCATTATCAGATCTTATTATTGAAACAGAAGCTCAAAGAGAATCAGAAACTACTCATACTGGAGAACATACTATTCTAAAAAAAGTTGCTAGATAACTTTACAAAATGAATAATTTTGTATATTATATGTGTGTAACAAAAAATGCGACAAATAAATAGGTTCTATAAGTATGTCTATTTTTAAAAAATAAATATGAAACTTAAAACTCTCCCTAGAAATGGAGAGTTTTTTTATGCCCTTTTAACAACTCTTTATTAGTATTGGAATTTCCTTATTTATAAAGGGGGGGAATACATAATATGTCACCACTTCAACAGTTTTTTACAATTTATATGCCATTAACGGTTGGATTTATTGTAATTTTTTGGGCTTTTGCTAGAGGCACAATATTTTAAAAGAATAGGAGATGAAGAAAATAGTCGTGTCAAATAACCTTATACAGGAGGATAGTAACGTAGAACAACTGTCTAATTCACTTAAAGAAATTAGAGATGATTTTAAAAGAATGTCAATTATAACGAAGAAACTAGCTAAACGAAATAATGAATTATGCAAAAAATTAAAAAATTATAGTTCACCCAAACTATAGTCATTGTCCCATATTTACAAGAAGGTAAAAAGCTTCGTTTTAATTAGCGAGGCTTTTTTGTTTCTATATTGAAGGGAAACAAGACTATTTCCACCTGATATAAAAGGAGTTTTGGATAAAAAGATGTTATCTATATTTTCAACCCCAATTATAGATATATCACCCTTCACAATAAGAACTTCGTTACCATGCGAAGTTCTTTTTTTAATTATGAAAGGAGGGTTTGATATTAAAATCTTTAGTTACCCCAACTATAAGATAACTAGAAAAAAACGAAGGGAGGATCACTTGAGATCATAGATCGATAATCTACCCAATTATTAATTTATGATCAATACTAATTGCCAAAAAGACTATAAACTCAGCTTAATAAAAAGGAAAGACTGTCATTGTTCGGATGAAAGCTCATCTGTAGTTCTACCCAAACTATGGATACCATTTAAGAAACTTATTTAAAAACAAAACTATAGTCAACCCAACTATAGGAAATTGCTCGACATATTTAATTAAAGTTAAACATGAGGAGGCGCTTCATATGACCGGACCTACTCATTTGGTAGTTGCGACTACTACTGCTGTTTATGTAGGATATAGCTCAGCCACGGAACTATTAGTGGTTGGAATAGCATCACTAATTTGTGATATAGACAGAAAAAACAGTTTATTAGGTAGACTGATTCCTATACTACCTTCCTTTATCGAAGGTTTATTAGGAAAAAGGACTTTAACACACTCGATCCCGTTTTTATTATTACTAATGGTCATCATTCAATCAATAAATTCAAATTGGTTACCATTATTATTGATTGGGTTTATTACACATGTTATTCTCGATCTTTTTACGGGATCAGTTGCATTACTATATCCATATCCTAAAATGTTTTCTATTCGTTTATTAGTACCACCCGTCTTCATTGAGACAGCTGTTTTGATAGGATTAGGTGTGTTTTATGCTTTTAACTGGTTTGAAATATACTCACGCATTCAAATTTAGAAACGAGGTTATAAACATGAAAAAATTAATTATACTTGTTATATTATTTAGTTCAATATTCGGTGGAACGATTGCATTTGCAGAGGATGGAGACAAAGATGATAAAGCACCTGATAATCCTCCTGAGACCATACTAGATATGATAGACGGGAACAATTTACAAACGCTTGAAAATGAGGTCAATGCAGGAGCAGAAAATGCAATAAGAACCATTCGCAGAATAGGTCTAACTGTTTTTATAATCATATTTATTTTAGCAGCATATGGATTTATGACAGGAGGGAGGAACCCTCAAGCCTTACAAGAGAATAAAGGGAAAATATTGTGGATGTTTGCTGCATTAATTATAGCGTTTGGAGCTGAGCTGATCGTAGGTGCGTTCTTTTCTCTTACTGGATTTGATCCAAATGGAGGTTATGGATAATGTGGGGACAATATCACCCAATTCCTTATCAGAGTAAGTTGAAAGAAAAGTTTCTCGGTCCTTTAAGTTTTGGGGAAACGATTTGGATGGGAATAGGCGCAGTTTTATCATATCAGATGACTAAGTTTATCCCGCCGATAGGTTCAGATATCATATTTTCACGAATTCATTACTTCATTCCTCTAGCATTGACTTGGTATTTAGCATATGGAAAACATCCAACAGGATTTACCATCGGGAAATATCTTATTATGATGATTCTCATACGTTTACGTAATAGAAAATATTTATATCGTAGAGTCAATATCAAAACGGGGGGAGATCATTAATTTTATGTTATTTCAAATGATTGGATTGGTTGTCACAATTGTGTCAGCCATTTTTGTATTTATATATCTGAAAAAAACAGGAGACAAAAAAGAACTAACAACACAAGATGTAATAGGTAGAAGTGTAGAGATCAGTGAAGATGGGATTGCTAAGAGAGGAAATATGTATAGAGCAGTCATTGAGGTTAAACCCATTAATACAATTACTTCTTCGAATCAAGAAAAAGATTCCATTTGGATCAAAAACAGAGGATTTATTAATATGTTGGCCATCCCACATACCTTTATTGTTCAATCGCAATATTTAGATATGAAGGATTATACAAATTGGTACCAGGAACAATCTCGAAATAATGAATATTTAACACCAGAATTACAAGAGTCAGCAAACGACGTAGCAAAGTACTATCAGAAATTCGATGAGAAAAAGAAAAGTAGAGACTTTACTGGATACATTGTCATTCATTTCAATCCAGTTTCAGATAGCATAGATTCAGGAGTTGAAACAGGAAATGCTTTTTTTGATGGTATTTTTGAAAAGTTAAAAGTGAATACAAAAAAAATCAGTGAAGAAGAGAAAGAAGATTTAGCACATCAAGTCATTGATGAAGCAATAACTCATGTTATGGGGGTATGTCAAAGCCTTGGAATGCAATTCCGCAAACTTGATAAAGCAGGGATATACAATATGATCTACACAACGCTCCAAAGAGAGTTGTCATATCAAGTGCGATTAAATGATGCTTTACAATCGCAAAGTTTTACTGCACAAGTTGATTCTATTACATCTCGTCTTCTGGCCTATGAATATACTGAGAAAGGGGCTTAATTCATTGGGATTTGTGAGTAACAAAAACAAGAAACAAAACAAGCCAACACCACTAAAATTCTTTAAAAAACAACCCTCATTTAGCGATGCAAAACCTGAAGGAATTGATTTTGCAGCACCCTCAATGATTAAAGAGACGTTGCCTAAAGAAGTTAGTAATGACGGTGTAAAATTATCAGATTATGCAGTTGAAGTAGGGGGTACTGCAGTACCTGTTAGATATTTCAGATCGTTTTTTGCAGAAATTATGTCTGGAAATACGTGGGCAGGAATGCTTGACTCTTTAGTCTTAGGAGAGTTTGGCGAAGGAGATGTAGATATTGCAGTGCATGTTCGCCCTGCTAGTAACAATAAAGAACTCGATGAAATTGGTAGAAGGATTGCAGGACTCTTATCGGACCGAGCAGAAGAGAAAAATGTTTCAAAACTTGATGCCATGGAAGATGAAATAAAAGATTTAAAATTAAGGCAGCAGCGTATTCGAATGAATATAGAGAGATCATTCAGAGTATCCATTCAAGCCGTAGCTAGCGGTAATGATTGGAGTAATTTGAAAAAGTATTGTAATGCGCTAGTGAATCTTTTTGGTGGTAAATCAATTGTTTTAAGATCTGCCGATGGGTATCAACTTGATGCTCTAAAATCCATATTACCAACAAGCAAAGAAAACCTAGTTCATAAAGAACATTTCTTTAGTCTCGAAACATCTAATGTAGCTGATTTATTTCTTTTTGGACTAGGAGGAATTTCACATCGTACTGGAATTATTATTGGGAAAGATTTGATTGGACGACCTACCTGGTTGGATGGTTGGCATCCTTCACTTATGAATCAACATATGGTGATAATGGGACGCTCAGGAGCTGGAAAAACATATACTATTTTCACAATTATACATAGATCAGTTCATACAGGAATTCATCACTGTATTATTGACTGGAAAGGTGAGTATGGTGATTTCTTAATACTAATGGGATGTCCTTATATTGAGTTCAGCGAAACTTCAACAGATAGAATCAATCCGTATGATGTGGATATAACAGAAGAAAAAAATGGAGATCGGTTTGTGGATATTGAAGACGCTGTGAATAATGTACAAGCTATTGCATTTAAAATGATAACTACCTATGAACGGTCTGATTTAACAGGTGAGGTTAAGGTTTTTATCAATCAAGCCATAAGGGAGCAGTATAAAGAGTTGGGAATAACAAGAGATCCAACAAGTCTCTATAGTTCTGGTGAAATTAATAACCGAGATAAATTTTCAACTGGAAAATTAAAAAGGATGCCGGAACTGAATGGTTTATATAGCAAAATGAAGGAGAGTAATATTGGAGACGTCTTGAAAGCCAGTAAAATCTTAAAAATGTTTACTAAATTGGGGGGAGCACCTTCATATTCAATATTTGATGGACAATCTACAGTGAAATTAAAAAGGTCTCCTTTATTTGGATTTGCTATTAATAAGTTAGATCCAGAAATCATGCGTCCTCTTGGACTTGCCGTTATAACACGATGGACTACTGAAAAATGGGCAAAGAAATATCCAGATCTTAAAAAACGACTCGTAATAGAAGAATGTCAAAACATCTTTAATGATGAAGATATTGGAGAAGTTTGGGCTGAGAGTGCATATCGGGAACATCGATCCACAAACACATCGATTTGCGCTATATCCCAAGGTTTAGAAGTATACACTCGGTCAAAAGCAGGTATTGCTGCAGTTAAAAACTCACCTATTAAATTAATAGGAATTCAAGAACCCATTGACATAGAATCAGTACGAGGAAAGCTAGATTTAAGTGAAGGAGAAGCAGATTTTCTTATTAATGAAGCTGGAAAAGGAGATTTAATTGTTAAACTAGATCACGAATCGACTGCAGTTCATGTTGATACTACAGATTATGAACATATACTCTTTACATCAGATCCAAATGATCCTAAATACTGGGAGAGAAAAGAGTTAGTGAAAAACAAGTTAAAACAGGAAGAATTACAAGGAGTGAGGTGATGAAAAGTGAGAAAACTCATTAGTTCCTTAATTCTTTTTGTTATGTTATTTCAACTAACAATTAGTTCGGTAAGCGCAGTAAATGTTATAGAGGATGGTGAAAGTGAAAGTAATCCATATGATTTAAAAGAAAATTTAAATAATTTAGAGGCTATAACTGAAATTGCATATGCGATAGATAAGTTATTTAACCTAAATGGGGCCAACCATGGGACTGGAGGAGAAGAATCACAGTATAAGAAAATTGCTGAGCCCCTATTTAAATATGGCATTACAGTGGATTTAGAAGGCATACAAAGAATTGATGAAACATTAATCCATTTCCCATATGGTTTAACCGTGAATCCTTTTCGCAGAATTAAAGAAGGACTGGATAAAATTGATGATTTAGAGGACACCATCGATGATTTGGATACTATTACTGAGCTTTTTGAAACAACTTATGAAGATGTCGATGAGGTTGTTAAAGAACTCGAGTTATTTCAGATCTATATTGATCTACCTAGTAACTATGAAGATTTTAATAGAGAAGAACATGTTACTTTAGAAATTAAAGAATTGCTATTTCCAAATGGTGCTGATAATTACGATCCTGATAACCGTTTCTTACTAGATCATGGTATACTCGCTAGCACGGTTCTCTATTATCAAGGAAATGAACCTTCATATGGTGAACGATTTACAGCATCCATTATTATAGATTTTGCAGATTGGGCCTTAAAAACATTAGGAATGAAAGATGTAGTGTTACTTGTGTTCAATAAGAACCCTAGAGAAGATCAAGACGATTCTTTTTTAAAAGGTGACTGGGATCAGGATTCCTATATCATGGGAATATTCCCCGAATCACTTTATAGGGGGATTACTTATTTCTATGGTTTGTTTGAACGTTTCCTACCTATTCCACTTGTACTTATTGTTTGTATATTGGGATTTTCACTTGCATTTACAGGAAAAAATGCCGAAAAAAAATCTCAAGCGAAAGATTATACCAATGCTTTTGTCATAGCGTTACTTTCGCTAAGGTTTGGTGGGTATCTTTGGTACTTTATTTTTGCAATCAACAACTATATTTTAGATATCATATGGTACGGGTTAGAGAGTTATGGTATTAAAATGAATTTCTTTTTGGATATGATATGGGGAAATGGAGCTGCCGGATATGATTCTTTTTCAGGTTATGCTAATGGCTTAGGGGTTGCATTCATTGTTTTTATGGCTGCGATGATGACAGGTCTACTGAACTATCAATATTCTTTAAGAATCATTTTTTTATCTGTACTCATCTTCGTATTTCCTGCCGTGGCTATTTTATCTATACATCCTAAATTCCGTCATTCAATGCAAATATGGTATCAAGAATTCATTGCTAATGTCTTTTTACCGATTGCCCATGCAGTTGCATTAGCTTTATTTTTTATCACACTACAAGCATTTAACAATGGAGGCATAAGTTTTTGGCTCGTTATAGCATATTTCTTTGGACTACCCGTTATAGTTAATTTGTTTAGGAAACTTATGAATTTAGAAAATGGTAATGGTGCAATGGGGAATATGGGTGCGATGATGGGAGTTATGGCTATAGGAAATATGGCCAGAATGTTTAAATCAAACCCTTCGCAAGGTGGATCAACAAAAGGGGATGGGGGTAATGGAAAATCAATATTAGATAATCCATTAACTCAAGGTAACAACACACAAAGTAAACTCCCTGGAACGCAAGGGATTGAAAGAAAAGGTGCTTTAGCATCTATATTTAATTCAGGTAGGAAAGCACTGGGCTCTAATTGGGTCAAAGCACCTGCTACTATGGCCAGTGGTGCTCTTGGTGCAACTGTGTCCACAATGGCTACAGGAAATCCATCTATCGGGATGGTGGCAGGTATTGGAGCTGCAAAAGCTGCAAGCAATGTATTAGGAAAAGTAGGTAATACAATCCAAGGCGGTTTAGATGCGACGGATCAATATCGTAATAGAGATAAGTCTATAACACCTGGAATCAAACAGCATATGGAATCGAGTTATATGAATGGTACTGGTGGTAAGTTAAATAATTCTGCAGTTAAATTAGGTTGGGGAGCTCAAAGATTATTTAATGCAGGTACTGGTGGGCAGAAATTAGATTATGTGAAGAATAATAAGGAGCAACTTAAAGTATCCACTCAAAATATGAATCAATTACAACCCCACTTAAATTTAGCAAAAGAAAAGCTTACAGCATTGCAATCTCAATACGGTCCAGGATCAAAATCCTATAACTCAAATAGAGATCCACAAATTGGAAAATTTGTAAAACCAGAACCTCTAGTGAAAGCTGAGCAAGAGTACCATAAATTAAATGCTGAATACACAGTTAACAAATATGATGCAATGGAATCTCAATATAAATTAACAAATTATCAAAATATGACTAGAGAACTAAGTTCATCCGGCAGGGGGACGAAGACTTGAATCCATATGAAGATAACACAACGAATGAAATTGCAAAGAGTATAGCTAATCGAGGAGGTAAACTTGCCTCACGGTTAGCTTTAAAATTAGGTAAATTTATTACTAAGAAATTATTTAAATTATTACTTGGAATTTTGGCCAAAACAGCCGTTGTGTGGGTTCCTTTGGTAGCTATCCTCCTCATTTGTTACATTTCATTCTTAATGGTATACGCTATTCCTAGACAAGCTGCAGAAGATCTATTTGCTAGTGATAAGGATAAAGTATCAGCTTTTATGGGGTTTTCAAAGGACGAAGAGTACTATGAAGAGAATAGTGATGTTTTTGAAAAATATAAAGAAATTGCTTCAGAGTGGGATAATGGTCTTTCTACAAATCAAAAACAACAAGCAATGGTTCATGAGTTATCATGGGCTATATTAGCATCTGTTGATCGTTTAATACATGATCCTCTAATGATGGAAAATGGAGAAAGTGAGATTAACATTGATCCAGAAAATGTATTTAATGACATAAAACCTGAGTTTGAATTTAAAGATTCAGTGATTTACATCGAAGAAGAAGTATGGAAACAAAAAGAGAAGACAATTAAAGTCGAAGTCAGTTCAGTAGATGAAGATGGAAATGAAGTCACTGAAACTATAGAAAAAACAGTAAAAGAATGGGTGCTAGAGGTTAAAAGCAAGACAGAAGAAATAAAACTCTTAACTAGAGCTGAAACTATTGAAGGCGTATTTATATATGAATATAAAGAGATAGAAGAAATCACTAGAGTACCTAGTTTAAACCCGAATGTTGATACTCAAAAGAAAACGATAAAAAAAGAGATTCTAAATAAAGTTCAGTATCCAACTAAATACTATGAGCCTTTTATTCATTATTTAAATAAGAATGGAATTACACGTGAGTCTGATATTGAATTAGTTTTGGAACTATCTACTGCATATGATCCTAACTATGATTTGAATTTGTCATACCTTAAGAATTTTGATTATAGTAGTTATCCTAGATTAGTAGGTGCAAATGATTGGCTATGGGTAACACCTTCTACAAGGGGTACTTCACCTTATGGTCCAAGAAATGGTGAATTTCATCTAGGTATTGATATAGGTGCTGAAAATCAGGGTGTAGATGGTGAACCTATTTGGGCTATGGAGGATGGGACTGTTACTCGAGCAGAAAGATCAACAGGTGGTTACGGTACTATTGTGTATATTCGACACTATGATGATCAAATTGAAACTAGGTATGCACATTTAGAAACTTTAGGCGTAAGCAAAGGTGATAAAGTCAAAAAAGGAGATTTGGTTGGCACAATGGGGAACACTGGGAACTCTACTGGTACTCATCTACATTTTGAAATACGACAAGATGGGAAAGCATTAGATCCAGCCTACTTCTTTCCTATCGAATTTTAGAAATGAAGAACTAAATTTAAATAGAAAAAGGGGGGAAATCAAATAATTAATTTAATCTCACAAAAAATTATTGAAATAGAAACGGAAAAACCCTTTATGAATGAATTATTATGTCGTCCTGATAATGTGAGCGTTGCTGAATACTTTAATGTTAGTGACACCATTGAACTTTGGCACCGTGAAGAAATAATATTTAAAAAAGCCACTGAATACCAGAGTGAAATCCCCATAAATGTGAATATTACAATATCTTCATTACCTTTTTTCATGAACATGAATTATTCGTGGAATGGTGGATTAGAACTTGTAGAATGGGCTCAAAATTCTGAATATGTACAAGATATTAAAGAATATATACATCAACTAAAAAGGCGTGGGTTCATGGTTTGGATTGATGATTTGGTAGAAGATGAGTGGTGGAGATGGAAGGATATTGATGTCACTGGATTTAAAGTAAAATATCAAGATATTCAAAACAATAAACCATTTCTAAATGAATTAAAAAAATGTAATAAACCGATTATTGTTGAACAAATTGAAAAGTTAAGTGAAAAAGAAACTGTTCAACGTTTTGGGATACCTCTAGCCCAAGGCTTTCTTTTTGACTCTATTTATCAGTGAATTTGCACTTATAAAAGTAGTTAAGATTTTAGTGCAGAATCAAAAATCAACACAATCGATGGAGGTGCAGTTGAGATTTCTGATGGAGTAAAATCAAATAATAGATTTACTGTGATAGATAACAAGGATATTGAAACTTTATCGCGGACTCATCCAGTAATAAGAGAAGAATTTAATCGATTAATTGAAACAATCAATATTGTAAACTCTATAAACAAAAAAAATAACAAATATCTAGTGATCAATACCAATGAAAAATATGCAGATGAAATAGTATCAATTTTGAAGAAAAATGGTCATTTTTGACCATACAAATTAAAAAAAATGCCAAAAGACCTGAAAAATAATGTATATAGGAGTGTTCCTTCATAATTTATATTGTTTTATGATGAGGAAGGTATTTTATTTAAAAAGGGGATGTAAGACAATATGAAGAAAAAATTTTTTCCAACAATGGCAGTTGTATTACTAATACTTACAATCATTGTAAGTGGATGTGGACAGAAACCAGGACCTAAAGAATTGTTGAATGGTGCATACGATAAATCATTTGAAATGGAATCCTATTCATTTGATGGAAACTTAAATTTTAGTTTGAACGTACCAACAGAAGTGATTGAATCTGAACTAGAGACGGCTATGATTGCAGGTATGCTCCAAAATATTAATATGAATATTTCTGGAGTGTATCAACATAACCCAGTGAAAATTGAAATGATCTTAGATTTAGAAATACCTGGAGACATGAGTTTTAATGTGAATCTACCTGTGGTTATTGAAGAAGAAAGAACTTTGGTTAAAGTACCCAATATTCCTTTTATACCTTTACCTGAAGAAGTAAAAGGTAAATTCATGGAATTTAATTATAATGAGTTAGCAGAAATGTCTGACGAGGAAGAATTCAATTTCGAAGTTCTGCAGAAACAAAATGAGCTTATAAAGGAAATGTCTAGAATTATATTTAATCATTATGATGAGGAAGAATATTTCACATTACTGGAAGAATCTCAGTTTCCAGATGGAGCAGATGTAACTGAAGTTGTTGAAATTAAAATCACCGATGAAAATTTTGAGAAAGTGGTTTTAACTTTTGTTGATAATGTTTTTCCTGAACTAGTAGATTTACTATCTAGTCCCAAATGGGCTGAATATAAACATATGGAGCCAGGAGAGCCAGAAAAACTTAAAGAGGATTTGGTAAATAAAAGAAGTGACATCGTTTCATTTTTACAAGATGATAGGAATACTTTTAAAGTAAATGATCTTACAATTCAAAATGGTATTAACAAGGACAACTATATTTCCTATCAATCTGTACAACTTGATGCAGATGCTATTATCGAGGGGCTTGTTGGTAATTTTTTAATTGATCTTTCTTTATCAACGAATCATATTAATGAAGATCCGAACTTCACAGTCGAAGTTCCCATTGAGAATATAATCAATGTTATAGAGTATGAGGAAATTATAAATTCAACATATGGAGATTTTGAATTTGAAGATTAAAATAAGAAAAATTATTTACAGGAAATAATTTGTATGATATTATTGTTTTACATTTAGAAGAACTTGTAACCAAAAAAGTGACATTTTCTAAATGTTATCGCTCTGTATTTTTTTATATTTATAAGTATAAAAACCAAGTCCCTTTAAGGGGCTTTTTTTTATGCCTTTTTATAGGTTCATAAAAAATAGAAATCCATATATAAGAGGAACAATTTATAGGAGGTCTTGTTATGAGAAAAATATTATCTATCGTTTTTATCTTTGTAACTCTCTTTATATTACCTATGACAATATATGCTGAGGGAGAATTAAAAACTGACAACAAAGAGATTGAAGTACCAGATCCTAAAACGATTGAAAGTCCACCCTCTATTGTAGATACTATAGAGCCAATAGAGTTAGAAAGAGTAACAGCTGCTGTTGAGAAAAAAGGTCAAGAACTTTACAACTTATTACAGGCAGGAAGTATACCATACATAGTTGGGGGATTAGCAGTATCAGTTGGTCTCCTATTTCTAGGTATATTTTTTAAAAAATTAAGAACTTTAGGAATCATATCAATAGTTATTACTGCAACTGGTTATATTCTTATTAACTTCTTCCCTGAGATAATAAACTTTTTGCTAGGTCAATTTCAAGCATTTAAGAATTCAATTTAAAGTGAAAGGTGGATCGTAATGAGGATACACTTAGTTTATGACAGCGAATATGAAGGGCTTAAAGATGCTCTTGAGGTAGATGGATACGAAATTGTTGAACGTGATTATACACTAGAACAATTTAAGGATTTTTCAATGAATGGTAACACGAATACAGATGTCGCACTAATAAACGGTTATAATGGGTCACTCGATAAACAAGGAATTTATGATACATTAAAACAAACCCGAGTTAATCTACCAAGACTACGTTTGATTGTTCAATTTCCAGAAAGTTTTAGTGAAGATCGCAAATGGGTATTGGATATTATTGGGCTCGGAATTTATGATATTCATTTTATTGATGAGTTTGATCTTCATGATGTAGAAAATTGGTTACACAATGAAATGACTATTGCAAGTCATAGTGGAAATACATCAGAAGAAAACACAATGAATCAAAGTCCTATACAACGTCCTATTAAAAAGCAAGAGAAAAAGGATTTAAACGATAAGAAGTCTTATGTAGAATCGGATTTAACAATAGAACAGCAACCTATCATTACACAATCTCAAACAATAGAGCATTTATCTGTTGACAACGATATAAACCCAGTAGTCACCAAAGAGACTAGATGGAAAGACTTTTTTAATATATTCAAAATAAAAAAAATCAAACTAAAAAGCAGGTCAAAAGTACATTCAAAAATAAAAAAGAGTAATAAAGATGTAAATAATAAACCAGAGAAAGAGCAATTGGTTCAAAGATCACTTGATGTTATTTTTGAATTAACACCCGTACCTAATCCCAATATCAAAATAACTGGGAGTCAAACCGTATCAGAAGAAATACCACAAAACACACAAGATATTAAAAAGAACAAGAGAGAACCTCAAAATGCAGGTAAAGTCATCGGATTCTTCTCCGGTACAAAAGGTTCAGTAGGTAAAACAACGATATCTAGTAATACAGCTGCATTCCTTCAGTATCAAGGGTTTAAAGTGGCATTAGTCGATGCAGACGAGCATTCTAGAGGCGCTACAATGATGTCATTCCAAGATGATGTTTCATTACCTAAAAAATCAGCTATTTTAGGTGGTGTTACTATCTATTCTTTATCATCTATACAGTTAGAAGACATACAATCAAAATATGATTTTATTATTATAGATTTTGGAAACTTAATATCTTTTTCTACTATGAGCGTATTACGTCAGTGTAATACGTTATTTTTAATTGCAATTCCTGAATCTCTTTCTGTATCCATCATTAGAAGGTTCCTAGATAAAGAAGGAAAAGAACTAATTAATCGTATTCATTTAATTATTAATAGATATGAAGCTGGCAGAGGAACGCTTGAACCTTGGGATGTTGCGAAGAGAATGGGAATTGAATGCTCTTTTATCATCCCAGATGATATACAAAATATTGAATTAGCATCGAGTAAGAAAACAGCAGCAATTTTTGTAAAAAAGAATCAACTCAAAGAGCCAATCGACAAAGGGTTTAAAAAATTAAATATTATCTAAAAGAGAGGTTGTTGTGGATGAAATTATTTATACAGTCAGATGAAATGGTGAAGAGGATGTTCGATTCAAGATATGAGATGATCGACACCTTACATGATACAGAAGTAAAAATTATAGTTGTTGTGCGTTCAAATGAACAAGATCCTCTAACTATAAACTATCTGATAAGAGAGACAGAAGGGATGATTCCATTTGTCGTTTTGACAGGTGAAGAAGATGAAATAGGTTCCAGATATTTAGAAGTTTCAAAATTAGCAGGTGTCCCCGAAGAGTATATTTTAACAGGAACTGAATGGAGAATGTCCAAGATTAAAGAAGTTATAGAAAAACTCATAAAAGAACCTGCTTTACCAGATCCAAAAGTGTTCATGGATTATGAACAACCAATAACTCAAATTACAAGTGAAGTACATCAAGAGATTGCTATAACAAGTGAACAAAACGAAATTCAAAAATCAGAATTAAATGTTGTTTCTGATAATCAAATCATATCCGTATTAGGATTTAATGGAGGGGTTGGATTATCTACTGTATCAGCTTCTTTATCTGCTTTTTATAATGCTCGTGGATTAATTAGTAGATTAATAGATATGTCCATGAGTGGTGAAGTATCTCTTCATTTTAATGCAGATAAAACCGAAGGTATTCACTCTACTGAATATGGTGATATTGCTCTAACTAAACAAAATACAGGAGTCTTAAATGAAGCTTTAAATACACCTGCTAATGTTATTGTTGTAGACCTACCAAATCAAAATCCATACTTTAAACAATTTATTGAATTGTCAGCAAAAATTATAGTGGTGTTAAATCCTTCAGAATCAGACTATATGAAATTTAAAGAGAACATTGATCAATTGGATATGTCCAAAGTTGTGATTGTAATGAATAAAGCAGATGCATCTAAACCATTAAGACATTCATTTATCACATTAGTAGAACAAGATTTTAATCCTATCATTGTTATTGAAGACTCGGACGAAGTTGCATCCTCATATGCAGAGAGAAAACCTGCTCATTATAGATATCCTTTTGATGTAAGTATCGCTGAATTAGCATCTCAACTTGGAATCGATTGAAAGAAAGGAGGCAATTAATTTTGAAAAAACGAGTGACTCTAATCATTTTCGGATTAGTATTAGGTTTACTGGCTTTTGGAGCAAGCTATGTATCTATCTTTCAACAAAATGAAACAGTGGAAACATATGTTTTTAAGGAAAATGTAAATACAAGCAATGCTCTTGGTCCGGATATGTTTGAGAAAAAAGAATTACCCAAAGCAGTTGTGCCATCTGATTTAATAACAGATCCAAAGGTCGTTGAAGGAAAAATACTAAAAGGTTTTACTTTAAGAGGATCAGTCCTTCGATTAGGAATGCTAGTAGAAGCATCAGAAACTAAAATGTCTGGAAAGCTGTTGAAATTTGAAGATGCGAATACAAGAGCTATAGCAATACCTCTTTCCACTAACAATACAGTCGGCGGAACTGTTCAAACAGGAGATAAAATCGATTTGTATATCATAGACAACAACATTAAGACAGGAATTAGATTTGCAGAACGAGTTGAAGTATTAGAAGGTACACCGAAAGATGATGATAAAGGTCTAGAAAATAAATCAATAAAAGTTGCATTATCCACTGATTTAGTAGAAGAATATGTTGATTATATGGCAGGTGGGGCTGATACTTTTGTAAGTTTAATTCCACTGGGATATGAATCAGATGAAGAGGCATTTGACTCTTTCTTCGATTCTTTTTTTAGTGAAACAGAGGAAATAGAAATATTCGATACCACTGATGTAATTGAGACAACAATAATTGAAGATACTGAAAATGAAGGTGATGAGCAGTGAACATATTATTATGTGGGGAGTCAGTATTTGTAGAAGAGCAAACGTTTCATATTACTGAAAAAAATCACAACGTAGTAGCTATAGCAACTTCCGTAGCTCAATCAGCAGATTTTCTCAAAACAACAGGTTATGACGCGGTATTAATAGGTTTTAACGAAGAAGATTCTTACGCCCTTCTACAAGATTTTAAACCAGGAATCAATATTAGAGTGTGGGTATCCATTATAGATTTCAATTTAAATATATGGAAAAAGTTCGCTACATTAGGTGCAATTGCAATTTGTAGAGGAACAGAAACCGAGAGCATTAGTAAATATAAACCAATTCAAATCAATGCTGTGAATTCAAATGTTACTTTAGATCCAGATATGCAAGAAATCAAAAAAACAGATAATAAAGTAAGAAAAGAAAGACTTGAAACGAAAACAGCGAAAGTAGGAGTTTTAAAAAACAGGATTTTCTCAGTTTACTCTCCAAAAGGGGGGGCAGGAAAAACAACCGTTACAACTTACTTATCAAACATCATAGGAAAACAATCCGGACTAAGGGTTTGCATCATTGATTTAGATCACACAAGAGAAGGCAGCGACATAGCTAGAAAATTTGGTTATTTCCTAGTAAATGATAGTCCACCAAATAACGTCATTACGAATTGGGAAACATTTCAGGATCGGGATTATCGTTCTTGGGATAAAGTATCTCAATACGTGACTGAAACATCTTTAAAGAATTTGTACTTTTTATCTTCACCTTGGAACGTTGAAGATGAAAAATATATGACAGGACAGTTAATAGAAAAAGTTACCCATATTTTAAAGCAACATTTTGATATTATCATATTTGATATGTCTGATGATTTGAGAGAGAACAACACAAAAGCCTTAGAACTTAGTGACAATATATTATTCGTAACGGGTGCTGATCTTGATCAGATTGATATCTCGTCTGGATTCACTCAAAGAACTGTTCGAAAACTAAATCTGCCAATTGAAAAATTTCGATTAGTTTTTAATAAAATTCCTAACAAAATGCCTTACAGCTTAGAGGAATCAGCACAAAAAATAGGTTTACCACTATTTGCTAGTATTCCATACGATCCTGAAGTAGAAAAGTACAGAACAACCAAATTAGGGATCAATGAAGACTTATCAAAAACACCATTCGGATTCGCTATATATAGACTAGCTCAAGAAATTTTACCTGAAGGAGCAATCACAAAAAGACATACCAAACTTCCTTGGTTTAGACGAATCTTTAAAGGAAAAGGAGTGGTTTAAATCATCATTGCAATTCCAATACTATTTTTTCTTTCTGTCTTTTTAATCACAATTAGTTTTATTCCTGGTTCAAAATTTAAAGCTTTTGATAAAACAGAAGAAAAAAAGAAGTTCACATTTGAAGATATTCCACCTTGGACTCTAGATTTATTTGGAGCTGTTTTTGTTTTTCTAATCTTCAACTTAGTACTTTCATTTATAGTTGGAATTATTGCTGCTCCATTTGGTGTTTTACTAGCCAGAAAAGTCCCTGTACTCGTTCATAAATGGAAGTTTTACTTTTTAAGAAAAAAAGTATTAGAAGAATTAGAAGGAGCGTGCATGGTGATTTCTTCCACTGTTCGTGGAGGACTTACTTTATTAGATGCTTACAAATCAACAATAAATTATGTTAGTTCTCCTTTAAAAGAAGAATTTGAAACCATTGTGAATCAAGTACAATATGGTGGAAAGACATTAAGCCAAGCATTAAAAGCATTCTCACAAAAGTATGAATCACCTGAAATTGAAATGCTCTATCATGCAACATATTTAGCAACAACTGTTGGAGGTAAAGAAGTTCCGACGGTTATGAAATCATTGTCTAATAGCATCAGAGAAAGAAAACAAATTGATAAAAAGATCAAAGCAAAAACAACTTATCAAAGAATCAGTGCTGTTACAATTAGCATCATACCTATTATGATATTGTTTACATTTAAATTTATGGCACCTGAGCTGTATCAATCTTTGCTACATGAAGCAAGGATATTTTTTGTGATTGGAATACTATTAACTGCTTTTGCATGGTATTTTATCTTTAAAATAATGAATTTTGACGATATTTAATTTAAAGGAGAAACTTATGATTTATTCAATCATGATAGGTGCATCCGTATTTCTAATCATTGCTGCTCTTATCCCTGAAGCTATTTTGGACAAAAGTTTTTCAATTCCAAACAACGAGAAAAAAAATACGCTTAAGCAAGAGATAATCCATACAATAGGAGATATTGGTGCTAAATTTTATGAACATGTTTTATCAAACAATAGTTTATTTAAGAAAAGACATGATAAAATTGAAAATTTGCTTGAAAAAAATTGGTATCCAAAAGATAAGGCAAAACATGTGATTGGGACTCAATGGCTATTAGTTTTTTGTAGTTTATTTATAGGGATCATTTTATTCCAACCTTTGATTATACTGCTTAGTTTTATTTTGATTTTCGTTGTACAATCACAACTTGAAAGTAAATGGAAAAAGAGAAAGGCTTTGATGGCCAGACAAGTGCTTTCACTTGCTGAACTCACTGCAGTTGGAGTTTCGGCAGGGCTTCCCCCTATCGAGGCACTTCAAAAAGCAATAGATGGCCGCGATAATTTTCTGTTTGATGAAATACAAGACGCCATAAATAAAGTTCGTCTTGGTGTTCCAGCAAATAAAGCCTTCATGGCATGTTCGAAAAAAGTAGATCTGCAAGAAATGTTTGCATTTATGGATCAACTTATACAAGCTATAGAAACAGGTTCTAGTGGGTTTTCAGAATCAGTAGTAGAAATTGTAAAACATCTAAGAGAATTACGACAAGCAAAAATTGAAGAAATTGCAGGGAAAACGGAAGCAAAATTGCTCGTACCGTTGATGATGATATTTGGTTCTATCGTTTCATTTTTGCTCGGTCCACTTACAATAACATTTAGAGATATTTTCTAACACAAGTCGTTCTTTCTAGTAAAGAACGACTTTTTCTATTTATGAAAAGAAAAATAGGAGGTTTTTACTAATGAAAGATGTTTCAATTAAAACTTATGTAAAAGTAAAACATATTTTTGGGGGGAAGAGAGGAGATTTTGTTCAACAAGGACTTCTTTGGACACTAATCGCTATAGCAGGAATCGCTGCCCTAACTCTAATGGGAGATGCTATCAATACAAAATTTGGAGAATTAAAGGATACGTTCTTAAATACTACAGTAGATGACGGTTAGTACACACAATGTTATGTTAAAAAAGTTGTCATCAATATTGGCAACTTTTTTAACCCCTTTTGGATTTGGAGGAGAAAAAAATGAATAATACATCGGTCTTTAAAAACACTCAACAAACAGATATGAAACACAACCACAACAAGGAATCATTAATCATTGCAACTAGAGAATACTTATCCAATGAAATACGACAAAAGAAGTTAGATTTTTCTCAAGAAGAAAATGTTTTACGTAGGTTGCAAGATTTTCTCCAAAATAAGGGGTGTAATTACCAAGAATCATCTGATATTATCGATGAGATCATCGTTGACATTAGAGGATACGGTGTCATTGATTCTTTAACAAAAGACCCAGCTGTATCGGATATTATTATTCATAAACATGATGATATTACCTATGAAAAAGGGGGAGAAAAATTTAATTTTGAAGGCAAATTTAGAGATCAAAATCAATTAATGATGTTTATTGAAAAACTAGCATTGTTATCTCGTTCTCGTGTAGATATATCAAACCCTTTAGCTACATTCACATTACCAGAAGGATGGCGAACAGCAGTATCTATTCCTCCTGTTTCACTACATCCTAGTGTCGCAATCAGAAAGTTTGCAAGCGTACCTACTGTACAAGATTTAATCAATAATGGATATTTTTCTAAACAAGCAGGAGAATTTTTTAAAGCCCTAATTGAAAGCAAACGAAATATTCTTTTTATCGGTGGTATGGGTACAGGGAAAACAACCATGATCGCCATTGCAAGTAGTATGTTTAAGAATGATGAGCATCCTTTGTTAATAGAAGAAGTAATGGAGTGTCCAATAGATGTACCTCATTTAAGAAGACTTGTAGCCAGACCTCCTTCTGTTGAGGGCACAGGAGCCATTCCATTAGGATTATTATTAAAACAAGGACTTATGATGAAGCCAACTCGCGTTATCGTGTCTGAGGTGCGCGATGGTGCCATTTTCTATATGCTTCAAGCCATGCTAGTAGGTCATGAAGGATCTATGTCTACCATTCATGCTAGTTCGGCACAGGAAGCATTACACAAAAGAATACCTTCAATGTTATCCATGAGTCAGGAAGCTTCTTTATTGTCTCAAGAAGAGAAAATAGGGTATGCTGCATCTGCATTACACTTTATTGTGCATTTAGAGCAAGATCCAAAGACAGGAAGGCGATACTGTAAATCTATTAGTGAAATTGTAGAAGATCCAAAGCCAAAAGCAATCGACGTATTTGTACAAGAGGGAGATACGATGAAAGCAACAGGGCACATTCCATATCGTGCCATTGAAGGAGCAGCACATTATAACTATGAGTATGATTTAAACTGGTTTCAAACATAACCTCAAGTGGAGGAGGCAAGTCGTGTTAGAGATTTTAGGGATGTTCCTACAATTTGTTGGGATCTCTGCACTTATTTTTTTTATAGCTTTTTATATTATATTCTTGATATTTTAAGCGAATGAGGAGCTAATACATGAAAAAATACTACTTTATTATAGTATCGATTTTAATTTTAGTAGGATTGTGGTATTCAATGACAAAATATAAATATGAAGAATCGTCAAAGGAAATAAGCATTGAACAAGTCATTGGGAAAACATCATCACCAGAAGAAATGATTGAACATACCTACTCTGGAAATGTAGTAGAGATATCTGATAAAAAAATCGTCATTACAAATGGTGATCAAGAAGAATCTTATCGAATTACAAGTAACACTAAAGTTCAAAATGGTGTGGCTTATACTAGTTTAGATTTAATTAAACCTGGCATTACAGCAAATGTTTTGAGTTATAATGGAGTGGCTAAGATCATTCATGTTAAAATTGAATAATCAAGTTATGGGGGATTTTGTAATTGAAAATTTTTTTTATAATACTAATAGTAATTATAGCTCTAGTTGGGTGTAGCGATAATTCAAAAGAAGAAGGGCATTCAGGAATAACAGAAGGAAAAAATGAAGATATTGAAATGGATAAGGAGAAAAAATTAGAAACAATAACACAATATGAAGAATCAGCTCAATTTGTTTATGAGTTATTAAAAACAGGTCAGTTTAACGCAGATTATCTAGAAGAACAAACAGTTCCTCCAGAAAATATTAATCTAACACTAGAAGAGATAGATATACTTGCTGATACAATTCTAACGAATATGCAAGAAGACATGGATTGGTATAATAGTGAAATAAATAAATTAGAGGTTGGAGAAAAACTACCATATGATCCAAGATTTGGAGTTACTGAAGACGAATATAATTTAGTAATGGATATGTCGGAACAAATTGAATTAGTCAAAACAAGAGAAGGACAATTGAAAATAAAGAAAGTGGATGGAAAAATCGCTATAGTAGGGAAAGACACAGGAAATGTACTGACAAAAGTAGGAATTGACCTTGTAAATAATAAGATACTAACTGAATTTGGTACTGCGAAATATGACAGAAAAATTGAGGCAAATGAAAATCAAATCTTAACTGGGATGTGGAATGGACACTGTTGGAAAATAGAAGAATCAACACATGATTTTCAATATATTTTTACAGATCTAAATATTTGCATTGGTAAACTAGTAGAAACAGGAGAAACACTTATATACAACCATGCAGGTGTAGTTGACGATACTGGGGCAGTTATAGAAAGCAGTGAGATAATTAAATTTGAAGGTAACCAAAAATAGAGATTTTTACATTTATATATTTCAAAAATAAAGATAGATAAAAAATCTAACTTCTTTTAATAGAAATGTATGGTAAACTATAAAGTACAATAGTTGGCAAGGGCGGTAGGCAAATCCTCCATAAAGGAGGTGATGCCATGACAGTTTATCAAGCTATTTCTCTAATGTTAACCTTCGGGTTATTAATAGTAGCTTTAATATCTGTTAGGAACAAAAAATAGACCGCCCAACTTTGCCTAGGGTGCGATCTATTTTCCAATAGAAATGTATGCCTACCGTTTGTTAACGGCTATTGTATAAAACCGTATGGTGTAACAGCACCTGCGGTTTCTTTAATAGTATATGAATCTTTAAGTTTATTATACACTATATTTACAAATTATTCACTTAAAAATAGAATCGAAAAGAAAAAGGACGGCACCCACCTACCAAAGTGATTACCAATCCTTTTTCTTAAAAGGGCGTTACTCCCGTCCCTTCTATATTATTCTTATAAAGAATATACCTGCAAGTTGAGTGATTTATCAACCCCATTCTTTGAATGGGTTATTTTTTATCTATAATAAAAAGAAAGGAGAAAGTATACTAATCTAGAAGTACATGGAAGGAGTGATAGAAAAGGAAAGATTGGTGAAATATTTGGAGACTTTTTTCTATCTTCATAGGAAATTAAATTAGTACATTTTGTAATAAATGTTGTATTTATCCAACTTTTATGCTATAATGATTATATAGAGTAATAGTATCTATTATAAGGAGAGTGATTAATCATGAAAAAATTTGTTAAATATATTTTGATACTTACATTAGTATTTTCAGTTATATCTACGAATGCCATAGCTGGCACTTCAAGTTTTTCAGATACAAAAGGGCATTGGGCTGAGTCATCTATTGAGAGGATGGCAGGTAAAGGTCATATTGGCGGTTATCCAAACGGTACTTTCAAACCAGAGGGTCAAATTACAAGAGCTGAGTTTACTGCTATATTAACTAGAATCGTAGGAATTGATGAAGTTGAGAATCCTTTCAACGATGCAAACGATGCAAAATGGGCAAACGGAATCATTGGTGGGGCAGAGAAAGTAGGAATCATAGACAAATCAGAATACGGAAGTAACTTTCAACCAAATACACCGATTACCCGTTTAGAAATAACGAAAATGATTGCTAGAGCGTTTATTTTGGAAGATGAATATAAAGAAAAATTTGATACATATGATTCTTATGATCAAGGTGATTTAATTTTTAAAGATGCAAAAAACGTGACTAATGAAGATGCACCGTATGTAGCATTCGTTACAGATTTAGGCATTCTTGCTGGGTATCCAGATAAAACGTTCAAACCTTTAAATCAAGCTTCAAGATCAGAAGCAGTCGTAATGTTATTAAGATATATAGACCATGATATAAACAGTGGTTCAACCGGTGGTGGGGATATAAACCCAAATCCAGATGATAGTGTAAGCGAAAATCCTGCGTATGATCCAGATTATGCAAATGTGGATCAATGGATAAATACAACCAGAATTAGTCCTAACTATATTAGTTTTATGAATAAGAAAGCACAAAAAATAAAAGATGGGACGGCTACAGAAACAGATATACATAAAGCTAGATTCCATGTAGAAGAATTACTTTGGAACTATTACAATGGCGTAATTCCTATAAGTGACTATGAAGAAGAAACATTAGATCGTATTGCCAGTAGATACGATAAAGGTCATTGGGATGATGTTTCAGAATATGACAAAGCATTTTATAGCACATATTCAGGAAGCATTGAAGAAGCCATGCTCCTCAGCTTTAGTTTTGATAAAAATGAAAACCTAGAATGGCTAGTTGCTCGACCTGCGGGCATGAGACATGCGTTTAAACTCTCAGTGGATGATCCATTAGGAAGTGTAGTATTAAACCGAGGTTGGGCAGGAGTGAATGATGCTAAATTTGACGCTGTGTTTGCAGAAATTGCAACTCCTGAGTTATTAAATCAGATTATAGAATCAGGAGTACCAATTAGTGTGAGATATAATTCAAACAATGGAGATGAATTTGATGAAACAGGATTTCCATCCACTCATTCTGAATGGGAGATTAGAGCAAGAGAAATTCAACGAAGAAACTCCGATAATGTAGTAAAAATATTGTATGGTGGAGATTTCGCCATTGAAATTGGTGGAATTAGTAATCTAACCAATTCAGATATTGTTTCAGGTAGCCCTATTATTCCAGAGGAATTTCTAGAAATCAAACCATACACCAAAGGACAAGCAAAATATATTGTAACAGATGTATACTAATAACAAACTAAACAGTCGACTATTTAATAGTCGGCTTTTTTTCATTTATATGAATGAAAGGAGTTGTTTTATAGTTGAAAATGAACCGATGGAAATCATTTATGATGATGGGATTAACATTACTTTTAGTCTTAATGGTTATAGAACCGATTATTTTTGCAAATGAACCATTTGATATTGATCTAGTAAATAATTATAGCTCGTTATATGAACAAGAACCTCCACTTGATTTCAAGGACAAGGTAGGAAAAATCATTTATGCTATTACTATTCCAGATATTTTAGCCACAACGGTAACTACAGCAGAAGGTTCAAAAATCATGTTGAATTACGAACAACTACATATAAATAGAGAACAAATCAATTCTTCATGGGATGCAAATGGAAGTTACGTCACTCCGAATGTTAAACAAGCATCTGACTTACAAACCAATATGCTGACATCATGGAAATGGTGGGTAGATAATGTCTCAAACATTAATAAAAAAGAAATTCAACTAGAAGAATACGTTTTATTTGAAGATTTAGAACAATTTGTTGGACAAGTAGCAGTACCCGATACATTCTATTATCAAGGTATTACCTATATAGCCGATGGAATGGTCATTGGTGCTTTTCAAGGACAGAAAGCAACTATCGAAGTAGATCAATATTTAAGAGCAGATGTAGAAGAAAATGCAAACGGTACTTTTAAAGTGGATTTACGTATCACTGTAATTGCAGAATACGACATGTTAGCCCCAGTAAAAGAATATAAGACCTATTGGTTTAATCATTTTACAGAAGTGTCACTAAAACAATTTGCATTTTCAGCCACCAAAACAGCTTTAGATGGTACACCTAAAAGTAGTTCAGATGTGGCAGGGGATTTGGATGTATTAGTTGTAGACGATACCTTAAACATAACGTTGTTAAGTACCTTTAACGGAGCTTCAGCAACAGATAACTATAATGATGATATATGGGTCAAAGAACGAAAAAATCCAGGTGCTCACGGTCCGATGTATGTACCTACTTATTTGATGTCTATTTATCTTGATTATGATCCTGAAACAAATCAAATAAGTTTATATCCTGAAGCCAAAGTGGATGAAAGTAAATTATGGTCCACTTTAGAATCTTCGCAAGCTCCGAAGATAAGTACAAATATACTTCGAGATCACGGAGATTATGTGATGATCGTCCCAATTTTGAATGTCTTTAGATTTTACGATGATATTGGGAATCCCGACAATAAAACGAATGTGGGCCCAGTACAATGGAGTGAAGTCACTCAAAAATTAGAGGCAGAGTTCATCAAAATCCTCAAAGGCGAAACGGAAAATAGTGGGTTCCAAAAGATCGTAAACGATATTAATGTTAAACACACTCAAAATTTTGATACAGCAGCGACAGCGGAAAATATAGCCAATCAAGCCTTTGATCTAATTATGGCTAAATTGAAATTAGGGTTTGATTCCATTGAATTATCAGATTATCATGATGTACCCTATGGCGTTGATAGAGTCCAATCTCTCATGCATGATCGATTACTTCCTGCAACAGCTGAAGGGAGAGAAGAAATTATCTCTTTTGTAAAAGATAATTTAGTCGAGGACAATCCTACAATACAGTCCAATAATGACCAAGATTTAAAAGAACTTTATAAGAAACACTATACACCTGAAGATATCGTGGATGCTTGGTTTTCAGATACCCAAGAACTCATGACTCGAAACATTCTTGTGTTCCCGTTTAAAGTCAAAGAATTTGATGATCTAGAAATTGTCATTACCGATACAGGGATTACACCTAAAGTAGCCAACCTTGGTGCAGCACAAGGACTGGATGAATACGAGAACCAAGCACAGTTTAGTCAAGAAGCGAATCAATCCAGTTATGGTATTCCTGGAAAGCAATATACAGCCACGCTAACCATTACAAACAATGCAGATTACCCTGTAACCAATGTTGTGCTAAGAAATTATGTGGTGAGTTCTCAACCAGGGGGAGGAAATACACCAAAAATCTATAACACGACAGATGAACAAAACATTGGGATGTTTTTTGGAACGCAATATACATTTATGGGAAATAATGGTCTAGATAAACGGGTTCCTACCTTCCCTGCGAATGCACAAGTTGATTCATCCCTTACTAATGTACAGCAGTTTCAAACGACAGGTGAAAATCCAGGATTCTTAGATCCAGGAGAAACCTTTGAAACTACCTTTCAATGGAGAATGCCAGCGGAAACACAAAATCCGAACAAAGATCCAATTTACTTATATGTCACCGTTGCAGAAGAAATAGAAAAGAACAGTGCTATGATCCAAGCAGGGGCAAATGGAAACGTGAACTGGGAACCGGCATTTAAAAATACGCTACTCCAATACATCCCTGGGGAAGAGAAAGCCACGCTGATTTCATTTACACCAAATCAGATCGTACCCAGTAATGAAAGTAAAGAAATTCCAGATCGGGACAATCATACCGTAGCAATCCAATTAGATGTAGCTGATCCAAACTCTGATCCAGACATTATTTCAAAACAAGATTTAAGAGATGAAATGGACTTCCTACGTTTTGCTGAGATCACAACAGAAACAGAACGAGAGGTCGAAGTTTGGGTGGATGATGGATATTGGGCCAACATTGGAAGTGGGACCGTAAACTATAAAAGAACACAATGGATTGTGGATTAGGAGGGTGGAGCATATGAAAAAATCAACCATTCTTTTCATCTTTCTATTTTGTTTAGTCACAACAAGCATTGGCTATGCAGGAACATATGTGACAGAGGAATTAAAAGATGAACATGGAAACACATGGGTGTTAAATGGTCTGTGGGAAGAGGTAGATGGACAACGTGTTTTTTATCCATCCCCACCGACTGGTCAAGTATGGGTAGATACTTCTCGATTTGAAACTGGGACCCAAATTATCGAGAAAACAGAATACATTACCGTCAGGGATACAATCTATACACCGACTGCAACGCTTAGACAGGCTGCGGTAGGCAATCATGAAATGATTATGACGTTGAACAATCCAAATTATTTTAACATTAAAGTAAATGTCTACATTAAAAGTCTCAGTCCAGATTCTGAAGTAAGAAATGAATATATGGAACAAGAAGTCAATGATTTAGTGTTAAGTCCAGGAACAATGGAATTAACCTTTGATAGTGTCAAAAGACATGAAGGTTTTACAAACTATGAAATTATTTTACGAGTGACTGAGAATCTACATCCCGATGTGCATCCAGATTACGAACAAGTTCGTGAACTTGGATCGTGGTATCCTGATGTACCGTTATATATAGAATTTTTGTATCCTGAAGTGACACTCAATACAAATAATTCAAGTTCTGAAGGTTCATTTGGAACCGACTGGACATTTCGAAATCCAAACACTATCGATTTTGAATATAAGCTAGAGATTGACGATGCGAGGGGAAGGAAAACACTCGAAACAGGAACGATTGCACCTGGACAAACGATAAGTGGCTCTGAAATTGCAATCCCTTCTAAGGATAGTACCAATACACAATTTTTTATTGGTACTTTTGATCATACAAAATCTGCACCGTCGATCAAAGAAAGCCAGGACTCATTTACATTCATCATTGCATCAGCAGGGATATCTTTATCCAGTAATAAATCAGATGTAGGAATGCAAACGAGAACAGAATCTGAATCCACAGGATGTAGGTATGGCCCAGATAATCATAGTGTGACGTATACATGGTTCGGAGCTAGTTATACCGTTTCATCGAGTGTATCCAATAATAGTAATATTCCAATTTCAGTGACCGTGAATGTAGGTCCTAGTAGTGCAAGTTATAATCTAGCACCGAATGGTTCGACAACTGGACCTTCCACAAGTGATACAACGGAAAACGATGTAACAATTGATGGAGATACAAGGTGGCATACACATACAGACAGTGATAGCGAAACAATATCTGTTACAGGTTGGAAGAAAACTGCAGAAGAGAGTTTTTCATGTAACCCACCTCCACCTGATCCAGATGATAATTAAGAAATAACAAATATTTAGTATGAAGAGATGCCAGATGAGCATCTCTTTTTTTATGTTCTATAGTTGAAAACAACTTTATGTACAAAGGGTTGATTATATTTGAAAAAAATATTTGGAAATGATAGAGGATTTCTACTCATGGCTGCCTATATGGTACCCGTATTAATTGGTTTAGCTGCTCTAGTCCTAGAATTTAATCAGTTGAGAGTCATACATAATGAATTGCAAGCAGCTGTAGATGCAGCATCGATGGCTGGAGTATTAAGAGCTGAAATTGATACAGAAATCATTTATGAAAATGAGTATGATAGCGACGGAAATCTAGTCAATATTACCCCTACGGTAGAGAATTACACGATTATTAATAGCCAACAAGAAGCTTTTAACTATGCTTATAAGGCGTTTAAAAAGAATATGGATGCACTCGGTTGGGATGACGACGGAAGCACTAGAATCACCGTTTATGCAAGTGATTTATACGGAGAAATCCTTGCCAGTGGCATGACAGATGCCATAACAGGAAATGGTGTTTCGGATGATCGAAGAGATTTTAGTGATGTAGATCAATACTATTTCAAAGCAGAAATTCGTGTAAAAACAGCTTTAATAGCACCAGCAATGAGAGTTTTAGCATTTATAGCTGGTGAAGAAGCACCAGTAGATAATTTTGGGGAAATTATCATGGAAGCCGATTCGGTGTCTAGAACCAAAATACAGATAGAGTAGGAGGGATAAAAGATGAAAATTTTTAGAAATAAAAAAGGATCATTAATGGATGCTGCACTTGTCCTACCACTACTAGTCTTAATAATTGCCTTTGTTTTTGATATGGCTATACGAATGATTGTTTTACAAGGAACATCTGCTGCAAGTCGTGAAGCAGCTAGAGATTACGCAAGGTTTCAAGACGAAACACAGGCAATACAAATTGCGAATGGATCTTTTAATAGTCTTGCAAGCTCACTCGCAGATGTGAGAGATGTAGATATTGATGTTTCATCTGATGGCGTGAATGATTACGCAACCGTAACTGTCACAACCGAGTTAACAGCAGATGCATTTTCTTTCGTCTGGTCCATGATGGGGTCAGATATAGAAAACGAGATGGAAAGAAGCATCGTTTATCCTATCGAGATTAAAGACGGCTCACAAAATTACTAAAGGAGAGAGGCAAAATGATGATTATGCTAAACATTATATTCTGGTCTGTGTTTCTATTTGTAGCCGTATATGATGCAAAATATAAAATCATTCCGGATACCGTACCGATTGTTTTAGGTATTACAGGTTTCTTTTTATTAGGACAGCCAATGAATTCACTATTTGGTGCTCTAGTAGGTGGAGGAATTCTTCTTCTAATGGCTCTATTAAATCAAAATTGGGTTGGTGGAGGAGATGTGAAAATCATGATTGGTTTAGGAATCGCATTTGGTTTAAGTGTAATGTGGGTACTCTGGATTGCTTGTTTCTTGGCGCTTCTAATTACCCTGTTTATGAATAAAAAGTCGATGGCCTTTGCTCCATTTTTATTTATATCTGCATTGGGGGTGCAAATGAGTGTTGTATACATCCTTTAAAAAACGATTAAAAAACAAACGAGGGGATTTCATTCAGTATGCTCTAGCCCTACCTCTTATTTTAGGTCTAGTTTACGGTGGAATCATCCTTTTTGGTGTAGTTAATGCAAAGCAAACAGTTGGTGAAGCAGCATGGGCAGCTGTTAGGGAATATGCTGTATCTCAAAGCAGTGGTAAAACCAAACAAGTTGCTGCAGAAATTGTTGAAGCTCAGTTACCCGTAAATAGTGTAAGCTCAGTCGGTCAAGACTCCAACCTTCCAGATGGATATGTACAAGGGATTTTATTTAAAGATGAAGATCGCTATCGCTTAAACTCACTAAATAATCTTGATTTGTTTGTGCTTGATGAAGCACTAAAAACACAATTAGATAATTACATTAATAAGAATGTGGCGCTACAAGTGAAAGAAGTCACCATTGACACGGAACTAGATCATGATGCTACTACAGAAGGAACGATACAAGAATCAGATGCAGAGGGTTCTAATACAGGAGAAGTAGAAATGGTCAGTGGTGTAATTTTAGATAATCAATAGATAAGGAAAGGAGAAAAACATGTTTAAAAAAATCACGGTCTATTTCTTAATATTTTTTCTTACAATCTTTCCTCTTACGATAAGCATAGCCGAAACGGTAGGAACGAATTCAGATGGTCAAACGACTTATACTTTTAGTAATACATCCACAGGTAGCACAGGCAGTATTCAATCCTGGACGGTTCCAAGATCAGGAGAATATCAAATCGAATCATGGGGAGCAGAAGGAGGACGTTATGGCGGGAAAGGTGCTTATGTATCTGGAACCTTTGACTTAAATCAAGGAGAGAGTTTACGAATTCTAGTTGGACAAGAAGGTGGTTATTCGTCCAGTGCCCCAAGTGGTGGGGGTGGTACTTTTGTAGTAACAAATTCAAATTCACCATTAATCGTTGCTGGAGGTGGGGGTGGTGCTTGTTACAGAACCAGTTCAAGTGACGGTAAAGGAACGTATTCTTCTTCCACTTCTGGGGGAAATGATGGTAGTAATGGTGCTCCTGCTGGTGGAGGTTATAGTGGAGATGGAGAAGATGGAGATGCTACACATGGTGGGTACAGTTTCTTGAATGGAGGGAATGGTGGACCCGGTGATGATGGAGGTGCATCTGGTGGCTTCGGAGGTGGAGGCGGAGGAGATAGTGATAGTGGAGATTGTACAGGACCCGGAGGTGGGGGTGGATACAAAGGAGGGAATGGAGGTTCTAATGATTCTTACGGAACTGGAGGCTATTCTTACAACGTAGGATCAAATAAATCCAGTACTTCAGGAGTTAAGTCAGGACACGGTCAAGTCGTGATTACGGAGATAAGCGAAATTCCTTTAAAAGTACTATGGGACAATAGCATTGAAGTTGGAAATAATGAGGACGTATATCAGGTGTTTAATGGAGGTTATTTTTCTTCATGGACAGTCCCAGCTACAGGAAATTATAGAATTAAAACTTACGGAGCTGAAGGTGGTTATAGAGGGGGTGGCGGTGCTTATGTCGCTGGAACATTTTACTTACGAGAAGGTGAGGAATTAGTCATCATGGTGGGCACAGATGGTGAAACAGGAGATGATGCCCCAAGTGGGGGTGGTGGTACTTTTGTCACTAAAAAAACGACCAGCACTCGATATTATCAACAAACGTATGGTTATGTAGAACCTCTCATTGTAGCTGGTGGTGGCGGTGGGGCTTGTGAGTATGATTCATATAGTGACGGGAATGCTGCTCAATCTAGTTCTACTAGTGGAGGAAGAGACGATGAATCTGGAGGGGGCGGTGGATTTGTAGGAGATGGAGATGATGGTACAGCAGATGGAGGACAAAGCTTCCTAAACGGTGGAAGAGGTGGAGATGATGCTCAAGATGGTGGTCGTGGTGGCTTCGGTGGCGGTGGTGGTGGTGATCATGATAGTGGTGGCTGCCGAAACCCTGCTGGTGGTGGGGGTTACCACGGTGGGGATGCAGATGGAGATGATGAGGCTGGTCAAGGTGGATTCTCATACAATGCCGGATCGGATCAAGAAGGCATCGATGGTTATCAAAGTGGGAATGGAAAAGTCATCATTGAAAAAAACGCACCAGATATTCCATTAGAAGAAAATCTTTTCCCTACACCAACAACTGTAGGAGAACCAATTGGACTACAAATTCATCTATCACATCCTGAAGACAGTAGAACTTGGGATAGTGTAAGAATCCAGGTTCGTTTTGTTAACAACGATACGGGTCAATCACTAAATTTTTATTCGAGTAATTTTGATGGTATACCGAATGAAAGCTATGAGAAAAACTTGAATATCTCGACCAATACAATGCCTCACGGTGTATATACGGTATATTACCGTCTTATAGATCAAGAAAATGAATATGCCGATAAAATGCAACGGTTTTCAGATATTGTGATCATAAAACCAGGTATTCAGGTTGCTTTTAGTGATGAAAATGAATTTCCTAGTGAATGGGAAGTATCTGAACGAAGAGAAGTAGAGTTTGCTTTCAAAAATGAAGACAATAAAACCTTTGATAAAAATGAGACAACATTTAAAATTCAATGGCTTAATAATGCAGGAATCGTGAAACATGAGCAAACTTTAGATATGACAACGAACCTAAGTACAGGGAGTACGATGAGATTTACAGCACGTATTACAGCTCCTCCAACTAGTAGCACTTATACAGTCGTTTATCGTGTCATAAACAATGGAATAGAAAGCAATATACAACAAGAGTTTAATAATATAAAAGTACTCGATTCAAATACAGAATGGAGAATATTTGATTTTTCATTGGTAGATGAAAATTTACTCTATTGGACAGGAAGAAGATTTGATTCAGACTATGATATCTCCATTGATTCATCTAGTAACCCTGTAACTGTAACAGTTGAATATAGAGTACCTCTCATATTTCCTATACCAAACTTGTTTAATGGAGGTTCATGGGAACCGGTTGTCACAGTGAGTTCCACTGCTGAAATGAAGATTGAAGAACCTGAATTCTAATTAAACATCACCTATATAATATAAAGAAGCATAATACATTAAAAGCGAACACATTATAATACAAAATGTTATAAAAAAATATATTACATACTTTTGTGGCATAAAATACTAAATTATGTTATAAAATAATAGATTTATATACAGGAATATGATAAACTTTCCTTAGAAAAAATTACTAGGGAGTGAACTGTTAATGAATATCAAATATGAATTTTTTGTAGCTAATGATAATGGAAACTCTGAACATGACATCATAATTAACAAGGAATTAATTCAACAACCGAACGTATTAGTTAAACATGCAGAACTAACATACAATGCAGATGTAGATGAAGCTACGTTTGTAAAGAACATACATAATGAACTCATAGTAACCGTAAATTCACCAAGTGCAGAAGTAGGCATGTATAAAATCGGTAACTATGCTCTAAAAAGTGCAGGAGACGAAATTGATAACATTAATGTAGATCACGATAGAAAATATGATATTGATCTACCTATCATCAATACATTAGCAAGAATCGCTGCATGTGGAGTTGAAAAAGCATTTGAGGAAAACCAAACGGTTCCTGAAGATATTGAAATTATTGTAGATATGTCAACGGCATTGCCAATCAAACAACATAATGAAGAAACTGCTGCGAAGTTTGAAAAGAAATTTACAAAGGACAAGCATATGGTAACAGTACATATGGGACAAAAGAGAGTCAACACAACCATAAAATTCGACTTTGTAAAATGTGTACCTGAAGGTTTCACCGTCCCTTTTGCTTTACAAGCTGACTATGAAACTGGTAAATGGAGAACTGGAGAGATTTTTAAAGAATTTGCAGATGAATACAAGCTAGAAATTGTGGATGGTCAATATTTCAAGAATAAAATTATATTAGGAACAGATATCGGAGATGGAACCACAGAGTATCCTGTAACACGTGGAAATAGACCTGATCGTGATTTTAAACACGGGAGTAATCATGGGATTGGTAGAGCCATTGAAAAAGCTTTAGATGCATTTAATGATGCAATTAACATTCCTGATAGCCCAAGACAATACTTTGCAGAAGTCTTGAAAAATCCAAAACATAAATTTCATATTCTAGCTAAAAAGAAACTGCAAAATCATGTAGATAAACAAGCTGAAAGAATATTAGATAACCTAAAGTCTCAACTAATAAAGTTAAGGTATGAGATTGACATGATTTGTGTCTATGGTGGTGGTAGTATTCTTATGAAAGAATATTTATATCCTAAATTAAAAGAACTTTGTGATGAATATCAAATTCAACTATTTTACGTTCCAACTAAATATGCAATTACACTCAACGCAGAAGGATTAGACATTTTTGTTAACGGTAATATCTTCAAAACACTAAAAGATAAAGCGAAAACAACAGCCTAATCCTCGTAAGGAGTGTTAAAAATGAGTAAAAAAAATAAATTAAAAACACAGGGAAGTACAATCACAGGTAGATTTACCAATGACGAATCTGCGTTAATCATAGATTGGTGGAATCATCAATCGAATGCATTCCAAAGCGTGAAGTATCTTATTGAAAAAGAGATCCTTCAAAATGGAATTAAAAATCTAAATCAATTGGTTCCATCAGACCGAGATATAGATCGACTATTTGCTTTAAAACAAAGTGGTCATCCAGATGCAATACAATTAATCGAACAAGTTTATGGTCTGACAAACAAGCAAATTGCTGTTACTGAATTAACAAATGACTATCAGCAAGAGGTCATTACAGGTAATATAGGTCAAACCAAAATCACTGAACCTATTAGACCTAAAAATGAAGAAAATCAAGTAGAGATAAAAGCAAATGAAGCAGAAGAAATTTCAAAAAAAAGTACACACACACCTGTATTGAAACCAATTGTTGATAATGATAAAAAGAATTCAGGAGAAAAAGCTGATCTAGGTATGTCCGCCGAAGATGCAGATAATTGGTAGAAGATACATTATGTTATAACATAACTCAATATAATATAAAATGTTATGGAGGGGTTTAATGATGCAATTCTCAACACCGTATTTTCCACCTCCAGTTGATAGAAAGAATGGGGAATTAAAACATAGATATAGAATGAAATGGTTGAATAGTATACGTGAGCAATTAAAAGATCATCGTCATTCATATGAAGCAGTTAATGTTGAAATCACATATTTTTTTGATACACTTTCTGTCCAAGATCTAGATAATATCGAGTTTAAATACATCATAGATGCATTTCGACAACTCAAAATTATTCCAGATGATACATGGAGAAGAGTTTCCATACGGTTAGAAGGAGAATATGATCCTACTAATCCTAGAACAGAGATTAATGTAATTCCAAGAAAAATAAAAACATATCAAAAGTCTCAATATACATGTAATACAAACGAAGAAGGATGGTGAAAATTCACCATTCTTTTTTTTATATTAATGAAAGGTATTATATCCAATCAGAACCGATATACCAAAAGATTTTAATATCCAAACAGAAATGAAAGCCTTTCACCAGATTGGATACTAGGGGTTCAGTTTAATGATTATGTTATATCCCTCCAAAACCTTTTACTTTATATGTTTATGAATATGAATACATTTAATTTCATAGCAACCAAATTGGTCCAAGGTAGGGTGTTGGTTGAAACAGGCTGCCTTGTTTGTTGGTTTGCGAGAAAAAGTATTTTTAATATGTATTAGTAGCTATATGGCTGCTTATCAAGCAAACAAATATAAATCGTATAGGAGGTGTTCAAGGTGGGTTTAGCAAGGCCAAATGAGCAGGACTTTAATATTCTATTAGATATTTATAATTACAGAGTTTTAAGTGTCCAACAGTTGAAACAGATGCACTTTCTGAATACATCAGATTACCATTATCGGAAACTGAGAAACCTTTATCAAGATGGCTTACTCATCAAAGACAGAATGACAGATCCTAAAAGTGGTAGAAAAACAGGGACTTGCTATTATATTTCTCACAAAGGAATCGAGTTTTTAATAAAAAACGGATTTTTAAATGAAAAAGATAAACCATTTAATGCAGCTCGTTCTCACAACACGAAAATGCAACGCCATGTTTTAACGTTAAATGAACTGAAAGTTCAATTAACCAACTGGGAGTGGATCGATGGACGAGTTATTAAAAGAGATCTTCCAATGGAGAACAATACTAAAATTGGAGGTGCTTTAAAAAGAGGAAATGAAACAAGATATGTGTATTTAGTTGGGGAAATATTCAATCGAAAAAATCCATTTAAAGTTGAACAAATGATTGTTACACATGAAAAAAGAATCTCTTTAATCGATAAAGAAATTGAAAAATATCAACTAAAAAAAGTCATCATATTGGTACGTACTGAAGAACTGTATTCATATTTCTATCATAGTTACTCTGGATTCGCTTCTGAATGTTGGTTGCTTCCCTATAGGTGGGGAATACACCTTCTTAGAAATCCTGAATCACCCATTGAAAAATATGCATCAAAAAAAGAGGGTGTTTTCTATAAGATCAAGGAGAAAAACTACATTGATCTGTATCAAGGAGATATACAAATTTTAAAAACAGCACAATCACAAGATCAACCATTCTCTATATTTACAAACAGCTTACTAGAACAAACCATAAGAGGGCTGGTTGGACCGAATGTAAACATATATTCAGTCCAAATACAAAAAGATAGAATTCCATTAACAGTTAAATAAGTAATGGAAAGTGGAAATTACTATGCTAAATAAAAATCACAATTACAATCCACTTCAAAGAACAAAAGGGGATTGATTACCTTGAAATTAACACCATCTATAACATTGATGATTATTATTTTGATTTTGCAATATCGAATAAGACGTTACTAGAATCCGTTACAATACCTCATATTATCATTTTGATAATATGGATATTTCTAATTCTTATCAAAAGAAGAAAAAGCAATAAATCGACTGTTAAAACTGGCACTATCAAAGAATTAAAGTAGAAAGGAGTAACGAATATGATCTCAGGCATTATATTATTGGTCATCAGTATTGTTCTTCTTTTATATAGCACTTTGAATCTACCAGATGTTTTTATATTACCTCATATCATTATTTTGCTAATATGTATCCTTACTATTGTTTTGATGATTATTAATCGTAAAGGGTATAGAATACTCCTTTACGCAACATCTTTATTCTTTTTTCTTGGGACATATGCTATTCAACAATCACAAAGGTTATATCCGTATATACCTGAAGCTATAGGTGTGATCACATTAAAAGTATTCGCTTTTATCATTATCGGAATCATTCTTATGATTCAGTTAACGGTATACAGAAACTACGATGCTTATATTAGATCCAAACCCTATATTAACAAGAGTAAAGGAAATAAAGAAGAATTAGCCAAAGTTTTAAATGCAATTCCCGTATTGAAAGAAAAAGAATGGTATAACAATCTATTACAAAAAATGGGACTTAAAAAATATAACATAGATTACGTTGAGTTTGTCATTGGTGAAGAAGTGGGGGTGGAAAACGGAATTGATTGATACATCCGTTAAAATAAATGGTTTAGATGCATTTTTACACACACTTGTTGTCGGTCCTACAGGATGCGGTAAGACTTCAAGAGTATTAAAACCAAAAATAGCAGCCATTTTAAAAGCAATCAAACAAGGTAAAAAGGTTGGCTTAACTGTTTTAGAACCAAAAGGGGATTTGGCAGCAGATATTGCACATTGGTGTAACCTATTAGAAATACCATGTATCTACATTGACCCATTAAATCCAAATACCCATAGATTTAACCCACTCCAAGGTGATCCATTGACAGCTGCCGAAGTGACCAGGAGTGTACTTAAAAGTCTCTTTGGAAAACAAGAAGCCTTTTTTGCACTTGTACAAGAAACTGCAAGTAGAAATACAGTATTACTTTTAAAAATTTTAGAACAACATGGGATGCTAAATAATACAGGAAATCCGTTGGAACTTATGGACGTTGTAAGAACACTCAGAAGTACAGATAATATTAAAAAATATGTAAATCAACTGAAACAATTAAACAATCCTGAATATGATGACCTAATCGATTTCTTTCAAATTGAAATTTTAGGATCACTTAAAGATAAATATCAACAATTTGCAATGGGTTTAAGGGCTCAATTAGAAGACATTGCCGGTAACACCCACCTCAAACATATCTTAAGTGGGAAAAGTGACATAGATTTAGATCAACACCTTGATCAAGGGGGTGTTTTTTTAATAAACAGCGAATTAAAACTAGGAGCGATTGGAGATAGTTTTGGTAAATTCATTGTACAACATATGATGAGTGCAGTATTCCGTCGTCCTGGTACAGAATGGAACAGGACACCACATTATTTTATCATGGACGAGTTCCCTAGATATTGTGATCCAGACGTAGAAAGATTGCTTGCCATTGGACGTTCATTTCGATGCGCAACTACTTTAGCACTCCAAGACTTAGCTCAATTAGATAAACAATATCAAGGTTTTAGTAAAATTGTTCTTACAAATACAAGAAATCGTGTGATATTTGGTGGTTTATCAGCTGATAATGCGATGCTCTTTGCTAAAGAAGCTGGAAAGTCAGAAACATTCATGCGTCAAAGCACATATAAACATAAAATACTCATTCCGTCTATCTTTCCTTCAACCTACCGTGATACGAAAACGGATGAAGATAGAATCACCTATACCAAGATTATGGAAATAAAGAAATTCCATTTCATGCATATCATCATGAAAAATGATCAAAGACAGAAACCTGGTATTGCAAAAGGTCTGCTTGTAGATGAAAAAGATTTACTTAAAACTCCCGATGGAAGAAAGAAAGTGAACATTAAACAGAAGAAAATTAAAGCTGAATTAGAGGAAATTAAAGAAGAGCCATTATATAAAGAAGTCGATATACACAAAGTACAAAAACCTAAATTTAAGACCATTAAGAAACCTTCTACGAATGAAGTTAAAGAAAAAATGAAAGAGAAAAATGTATTTAATAAAAATCAAAACCCTCAAGAGGAGAAGCTTCCTGTAAACGATAATAAAGAAGTGAAGACACAACAAAAAAAGCAACAATCAGAACCTAAAAATGAATCATTAAATCAAAATAACCTTAAACAAGAAAAGCAAAAGAAAAAATCTACAAAAGAACAATCTATATCAGGTTGGTAAAAATAAAAAATAAAATGACATGAGGTCAAATGAAATAGTAAAATAATTATATAATTGGAGGAATTTATTATGAGTAATGATAATGTTTTACAGTTTGCACAACCTGAAGGTTTTACTGGCATCAAAAAAGAGTTTGTACAAGATCCTTGGCAAGATTTATATGCTGCTAGACAAAATAGAACAGTATTGCAGGGTATTCCCACTCAAATAGAAGAACACACGTTAAGCGAGAAAAAAATACTAACTGTCGTGATTATGATGCATGGAGTTAAACTTCTACTACCTTTCAGTGAAACTTGCTTAAAAGACACAAAACTGAATGAAAACCGTAATAGACTTAGAAAATTGATTGGCCGTAATATTGCATACGTAGTCATTGGAATTGATCGTGAAAATAACTTAGCTATCATTTCTAGAAAGGCTGCAAAAGATAAAATGGCGAAAACATTTTGGAAGAATGCAAAATTAAATAAAATTATTCCAGCTGTTGCCCAGGAAGTCCATTACAACAATGTTTTAGTTGATTTAGGTGGGGTTGAAGTGATGATCCCTGCACCAGAGATTAGTCATGGATGGGTACATGATGCTAGACAAATCATAGAGGTTGGCGATGCTTTTGATGTAAAAATAACATATGTAAACAAAGAAGAAAATGATATTCAAGTGAGCATAAAAGAACTCCTTCCTAGTCCATATCCTGATTGTCTAAAACGATATAACAAAGGTAATGAGTACTTAGGAACAGTAAGTGGTATAGCTGAATTTGGAATATTCATCAATTTAGAACCAGGAGTTGATGCTATTATTCCACATTTATCAAAAAGAAAAGTTAAATTAGGAGATAACATCCTTATTAAAATTAGAGAGATAAAAGCTAATGAAAAGAAGATTTATGGTACTGGTATTAGGGTGATTTAAATCTCTTTTTTCCATGCCCTCGCTACCTACGAGGGCTCTACTTAACAATAGATGAAGAAAAGGAAGGAAAGAATATGCTTTTTAAGGATACACCAATACCAATCCAACTCAATCATAGAGAAGAAACAGCTTTGCTATATTTGAGCTTTTGCGGTGTTATGCAATTTAGACAACTCAGTCGTTTTTTTAAGCCATTTGAGGCAAAAATGAAGGTCAATAAAATGATAGAAAAAGGCATTATTCAAAAAAATACAATCTACAAAAAAAGCAAAGATAATAAACCGAAAGTCATATACCAACTCACAGCTGAAGGAATGAAGATAATTAATAAAATCCCTAGTTCCATTCGATCAAATGAGTATCTAGGTTTACTTTGCATAGCTGAATTAATTACAAAATTGTATGAAAGCATTCCTATTCAACTAAAACGATTTAAAATGCCGTATCGAGTCATTGAAGTAGCAAATATGGAACTCTATATCTCATATATTCGAGAGGATTTGCGATTACTTAAGAATCAAAAGCATATAATCATCGGTCAATCGTTCTATGACCTCAAATCTCATACTCAATCAAAAGAATTTGTTCGATATGCATTACAAAATGAACTCTTTTTAGAACCTACAGACCGTTTGTTTTACAAATATGAAAATGATGAATGGATCAAAGAGATCAATGCAATGTTTGCCCCACAACAACAATAATTAAAGGTGTTGAAACGTTTGAAACCATACACAGCAGCTGGTTTAATGAGTTTAATTTTTCCTGGTATAGGTCAGATGTATAATCGCCAATTCTATAAAGCAATATTATTCTTTGTTATTCACTATATTAATTTTCAGCTACTCTTTACGATCAAACTCGGTTATGTTTTTTATTTAATAGCGACTGTTTGGTCAGTATATGATGCTTATCACGTATCAAAAGCAAAATATAATGTGGAGTAAAAATGTGAGGTGTTTGTTTGAAAAAATTATGGCTAGCTAATAAAATACCCTTCATTATATCTGTAATTATGTCAGTTTTATTCGTTATTTACATTTTAGTTATGAGAACGATAGAAACAAATGAAATTTATTCTAATTTCATCTTTTTTATCTTTGGTATTATTTCACTCGCCCCATTCTATATTCCATATTTAATTACTTACTTGTTTAATATAGAAGAAACATCATTTTTTGCTCAAGCAATAAGTACTTTTATCTTTTATTTCATTTTTAGTCATCTTGTAATACGCATACTTAAATTTGTAAAGCGTAAATGGATTGCTCTCCTGATTATATTGTTATCATATCTAATACTAGTTGGTCTCTTTCTGTTTGTCGCTATTGTATCTGGTTTTGATTGATCTTTTAAAAGACGAGATCATAATAAAACCCTGTTATAATGTAGTCTAACGGAGTAAAATGTATAATTTAAACACAATATAATACATTCAAATACATTATATTATATTTAATTATAGTACAATGTATTATACTATAACACATTAAAATGAAAGTCTTCATTTTGTAGATTTTTTATCACTTAGTAAACCATTTTTCTTTCCTAATTTTTTTGCTATTTTTGTGATTTGTTTGGCTTCACTTTTAGTTAAAATAGACATAGTTACTCATGTCTCCTTTCATCTTTAAAAAAATATAATATTAGGTATGTCCCTCTCCCCTCTCTCATACAATCTAGTAAGTGGAATTTTGGAATTCTGACTCTAGGGTAATCCTAAAATAGATCCAAAAGGAGAGATGTATAGTGAGTGAAATCATATTACCTATTACTAGTACTAGTATTAACCAAAACAATAAAAGTATAAACTTGCCAAATAAAACAAAAAGTGAAGTGAAAAATAGAAAATCAAGAAGTGATAAACTATTCCCACGAAAGTTTCCTGTTAGTGATGAAATGAGAAAAGAAATTAGGAAGTGGTTTATCGTATACAAGAAAGTATGTAGAACTGAATCCATTACTGAGTTTAATACGATGTTATTAAGATTTGGCTTCAGAAATTTAGACATATTACGAAATGATTTTAAATATGTAGATTCAGGAATCTATAAAACGGTAAAACCAAACAAACTTGAGAAATCTTATATTACTGATATTGGTGGATTAGTTGACGAATGGGGCGTTTCAGAACGTAAAGCTATACATCAAATCATTTGTTCAGTCCTGGTCTATCTTCAAAATGGAGGAGGATTGACTTATGAAGAAATTCAGCCAATTAAACTTCATAAATAAAGCCATTATAGGGGACTCAGGAGAGGTTCTAAATGGGCTTTTTAGTAGCAAATATGCAAAGTTAGATATTAGACTCCCTGAATATGATTTTAAACGCGGAAAAGTACTTGTGGGAGACATTAATAAATTATTAGATCCAGAAGATGAAAAATTAACGATCACAGAATTAATTAATTTGCTGTATGAAAACCTTCTTCGAGAAATTTTGACTAACAAGGAACATCATTTCATAGAAAGCATTGCTTATGCTTATATGGAGAAAAAGAGTAATTATAGAGTTTTCCAAAACACTGAAGTTGTATGGCCTGACAATCAATTCCCTACTACTAAAGCACTTAGGAAAAATTATTCAATTATTGATATCCCAATTAAAATATTAAAAGAAGCAACTCTACGAGGGGAGGTATTGCTACATGATATGTTTGAAGCATACTCTGAATTTAATGTAACCTTGGAAGAGATCATTGCTATACATTACATAGATGTTATGTCAGAAATAAAAAAAGGCAACAATGCTGTGGTTAGAAACATCATTAAAAACTTAAGTTAACCTCAAATGAATAAGGAGTGAGACCCATTAAAGATAATGATTTAAATTTACCTAATCAACTTTTTCATTATCATATGTCTAATACAGAAAATGCAAAATTTGAAGATTTTAAAATTACAATAATTGATATCTGTAATAAATTAAACATTTCTAATGAATATTTCGACTATGTTAGAAAAGCGATAAATAGTGATTGGGAATATAGAGTTGGATATAAGGATGATTGCGGTTTTTTTTCTGTTTTTGGTGAAAGAGGAAATCACATGATCCAAGAGGGATTTCCAGAAAGCTACTGGCATAAAGCAACTTTCTTATTCTTAAAGGATATATTCTGGGGTATTGGTCAAAGTATGGAACTTTCAAACCGTAAGGAATTAGAAAAACGATGGAGTAATAGCTTCAGTGCAAGTTACGACTCTCGTAAATTTTCTTTTGAATACATGATACAAATGCTTTCCAAAGTATTCGATAAATCTTTTTTACAAGATACTATTGAACAATATACTAGTTATTTAAACAGATGGTTTTATATTGACCATTGGGCATTTAATAAAGATACTATGACGTTCATTGAAATAAGTGATTCTTTAAAACATAGTAGTAAAAATTCTATTTGGGTTGAAAACGATATAGAAAATAATAAATCGATATTACATATAGAGAAAAACACAGTATCATTTGATGGAATAATAAATAATCTCATTGAATTTGAGAATATAGTCTGTATTCAATTAGACTATGACACTAATCGCAAATATCATAATAACAACCATGCAACGGTTTTAGATCTAATATTGAATAATATATATGGTGTAGGACTAGATGCAAAAGTGCGCTGGAATATCAAAGATATCTTGAAACAACACTTAGGACAGCAACATGATGAGTGGTATACTGAAATGCATTGCCAAGCTGAAAACGTCCTTCGTGTCTTTACTTTTCGAAGTATTACATTTGATATTGATATGAAAACATTAAAGGTAATGAATAAGATATTTGCAAAATGAGAATAGTCATCAATTATTAGAAATATGTTTTGATTATGTTTACGTTTACGTATACATAATCATCTGTATAAACAAAAACATATGTGTATGTAAAAATTTTTTTGATTTTTCATATAACCTGCAATCTATTTTTTTAAATAACGTGTCTTTAGTTTTTCATTTCTTAAATTATTATGTTTTACCTTTGATCTTTCCTTATTTTCAATTACAAAATCTAATACCCCTATTACTCGACTAAGTTTCCCCACATAGCTAAAGAGTAAATATATTAAAATACTTATTGCTAGAGTGCATTTCATTATAAAATCAAAACTATTTCCATCCTTAACTATATTACTACTTAACCAAATACTTACTGCGAATAATAAAAACGAAAATACAATAGGCATTCTATTAAATAGTTCTAATTCTCGTTTTACTCCAATTCTAACTTTCTTTAAATATTCTAAATCATAAAGTTTATATACATCTATATCCTTATTGATCTTCTTATTCATTCTTTTTGTAATACCATAAATACCTTTTAACTTCATTATCTAGCCTCCCTCTTGTAATTGTGTTCGACAAAAATTAGAATATAAACCTTGATACTATTGATGTGGGTATACGTACATATTTACACAAACGTATACGTGTATAATCTTTATTATGGTTATTGAATTATGGTTTAATTCAATAACCGTTAAAGAAAGGTAGGCTTTGGTTCTTATTACAAATGGACCTCAACCATTTGCTGAAGGACCGTCCATTTCTTGTTCTTAACATATAGTAAAGCTATAATTAATAACCCGAAGGTTTGCATTAAAGAAATAGCTTGATAAACTGTCAATGGACATCACCCCCTATCTTTAAAAAGTGAGGGATCAGCCTACCGCCCTTCCAACTACTCTATTATATAACTTTACTCCATGCAAAGTTATATATATATTAATCAATGAATAGAATAGATACATACAGGCAAAGTTTCCTATGCAATACGACAATACAGAAGATAGACCGAATCCTTTTAATTTGGACGGTCTATTTAAAATGATGCGCCTAAGTAAACAAATTTGTATAGGTTTACGTAAAGATTTATGTATGTGTTTCTGTTTATGTTTACGTGTACATATTTGTGTTTAATTATGTAAATATTTTTGTATATGTTTTAGTTTATGTATAGGTTGAGGTATGCGTTTAAGTTTTAATGTACGTATATATTTACGTTAAGGTATATGTAAGTTTGAGATATAAGAATAAGAGTAAGAGTACATATAGAATTTCCTAATGTGCTCTTTTTTATTATTCCTACAGGTTCAACCTCAAACAATGTGAAATCCCTTTCTAAACTTTATTCAGTTTCTTGTGGTGTTGCAGCAGCTTTACCATGTACAGATCTCGAATATAAAAATAACTTCTAAGTGAAACTAGACATATTGTTAAAACTTGGATATAATCATAAATAAGGTTTACATTTAATGTTTAACTTTTATGTTTTCATTATTGTATTAATTAAGGAGAGGTCTAGGATGAAAGACAAAAAATATAATAAAGAAGAATTTCTAACTAATCTAAATAAGAAGAAAAGTAAGTTGAAAGTGGAGGATACTCATACACGTGCTACATATTTAATAGAGAATGACATTTTAAAAAAGATAAATGCGCTATCTGAAAAAAAAGAAAAAGGATTTAAAACAGAGTTTGTTAATTTTGCACTTATGAAAATGCTGCATGAATGGAATGAGAATGACACTTTTGCAATTAGTGAAAATGAAACTTTGCTTAGTCGTTTAGATAAGTATGTAGTGGATTCAGAAAATCAAGAACAAATGGAAAAGTTAGAACATATTCTCCAGGTGGTCTTTGAAAAAAAAGATTGATAAATATTTATGGAATGATAAAACAAGAATTTTACTGGACGAAAGGAGAGTGAGATTATTGGATGGAATGGATGGGAGTGCAGGTTTGGACGAAAAAATGTCAATAATCGAAACAAATATCTGCTTATATTGCAAATCTAGATTCATTCCAAAGAGAAATACAAAAGGCTTATTTTGCAAAAGAGACTGTTTTAATTTTCATTGGAGTAAAAATAAAATCAACAAATATGAATGTAATCATTGCAATAAAGTTTTTACTCGTTATAAAACTCATTATCCTGATCGTAAAAATAAATATTGTTCTAAAGAATGTAGTGATAAAGCAAAGATTCAAGAATTTGATCCAACTGTATTTCGTTTTGATATAAAAAAATACAGTTACTTTAAACCTAAAAATTCTTTAGGTGATTATAGTAAGTTTAGAAAAGTAAGAAAATCAAAATATGAAGTAGATCATGAGTTTTTTAAACAGGGAGTGATAAATGAGGAGACAGCTTATCTATTAGGGGTACTGATAACAGATGGATATGTATTTTATGACTATAAGTCACATGTTTTGCTAAAACAAATGGATAAAACAATCTTAGAAATAATGAAAAAAATATTAAAAAGTAGTCACCCTATCCAAACTTATAAAAATGATGCACCTAGAGTGTGTATTAGTGGGCGAAGATTAGCACATGATTTGGATGCTTTAGGATGTGGTCAGAATAAATCGTACACTGTTACATTTCCCCAAATAAAAAAAGAATTGCAAAAACACTTTATAAGAGGAATTTTTGATGGCGATGGTTCTTGGAATAAAAGAAAAAATAGAAGAGAAGTTAATCTCAAATTTCATGGTAACGATAGGTTATTATTTGGTATTTACGATACAATAAGAACCCATTTAAACATTCATCCACAAAGCCTTGAATATCCAATAGATACAAATAAAAATTATAAAATGAAAACTTATGCCGTTTTAAAATATAATACTAATTCATCAAGAGCCATTTCGGATTGGATTTATATAGATGCTAAATTTTTTGGAGAAAAAAAATATAGCTCTATATATGGCAGTATACTGCCATAATTACCTAACTAATAATAGAGGATTTGGATTGTATAGATATAATTTCTGAACTTGAACCTCTCATCACTAGAAGTAACGAGATTCTTAGAAACACCAGCGTAACCGCCAGTTATCTTAGCAAGCTCTGCCGGTAGACCTGCAGAATTTTAAATTTGATTGCTTGGTTGTAGTTTTAAAAGATATATTGATCAAAAATATCAGATGGACAATTAATGATTTTGGAAGTCATTAGGTACATTAATAATAAGTCTCATAGTAACATTTATACTATTTTTTGTACTCGTATTAATATTTACTAGTATTTTTTTATTATAGTTTAATTCATACAGCCTTTGCTACACATCTAAATAAGGGCTGTTTTTTTCAATCTTTAATATTTTTCTCTTTTTCATTTTTCCTTAAATCATATATTTGTATTGTGGAAATATCTTCATGATTTACAACAAATTTTAATACACTGGTCATATCTACTTCAGTGTTCAAATCAGTGTACGTATAGGTGTACATATATACAAAATTCAATTATACTTAAGAAAGATACGGAAGGAATAAGCGCATTTATCAGTTGTTTCTAGATGTGTATGTTTATGTGTACATTTTTGAATAGCTATAAAGGGATTTTTATTTGATTGTTGAATTATATATTATATATGGGGTGTGAAAAAATGGCGATTGTTATTAATTTTGGTAATCATAAGGGTGGCGTTGGGAAGACGACATCAGCAGCTATTACAAGTTATTTATTATCAAAAACAAATAAAGTATTGGCAGTAGATTTTGATTCTCAAGGGAATTTAACCTCTTTTTTATCACAACGTAATATTTATGATTTTGAAGGTAAAACGGTTCTTCAAGCGGTGAAAGAGAAGAATCCTAGACCTTACATTTATTCAGTATCAGATACATTGGATATTTTACCAGCTGAAGATTTTCTTTCTACACTTTCACAGTTTTTATATAAGGAATATAAAGGTGATCCGAATCTACTTTTAAAAGAAACATTAGATGTTGTGCACAATGATTATGATTATATTATTATCGATTGTCCTCCGAATCTTGGGGAGCAAACGATTAATGCTTTAAGTGCAGCTGATTATGCTGTAGTGTTACTTCAATCTGAGCCATTTTGTTTCGATGCTTTGGATCGTTATTTAGAATTTTTAGAAAGTATTCAAAATAAAACAAATCCAAAATTATTGTTGGCAGGTATATTAACATCGATGTTAGACGCAAGAACAATAATTGATACATCGATATTAGATCAAGCTAGAATTGATTATGAAGATATCGTTTTTAATACGGTTATTAAGAGAAGATCAAGAATCAAAGAGTTTACGATTACAGGGATTTCTGATCATACTAAGCAAGATAAAACTGCGTTACAACAATATATGGAATTTACAGAGGAGTTGAAACAACGTGTCCAAAAATAAAAAAGAAAAATTCTCTAATTTACTACAATCTAAATCTTCAGAAGGGTCCACAAATAAAGAAGCTCATAAACAATTATTAGAATCAGAAGAAAAGAAAAATGATAAAAAAAATGACAATGAAATTAAGAGTGTAAATGATATGGTGAGGGATTTATCACAAACAATAACTAGTAAACCTTTATTTGAGGATTTATATACTAGAAAAACATTTTATATCAATAATGATTTACTAGAGGCTCTTATTAGTTTAACGAGTGGTTCTAGGGGGGCTCAGACAGAGTTTGTAAATGATGCAATTAGACTTCATTTCAAGAAACTTCATGATGATTTAAATAGGTCTACTAGTTCTTAAATATGATCAATTTTTAACTATGATAAGAGGAGATATATGTACACGTATGTGTTTATGTATACACACGTTTATTTCTGATCAATGTTTTCAACATGATTTATATTTGTAATTATCATAATGGAGACATCTTTTAAAATGCGTTACAATGGAAATAGATATAATTGATAGGGAGGTAGGCTGATGGGTGTAAATATCCAGGAGATACCAAGATTTGTCTTCGATGAATTGCATATCCTCATCGGAGATAAGACTAAAGAAAAATTATTCAAGTTTGTACTTACAGAACATAGTACAGATCAAAAACTCTCTTTCGATACCTACATACAGGACACCATGAATAATATCTTTTTTAATAATGATGATGTTGTAGATTTATTAGAAATTAAAACAAATTATCATAGACGCAGACAAATGACCAAAAAAAATTGGTTTAAGCAGCTAATAAAAGAAGTAGATGGAAATAATTACACACCTATTCATGAGGAACGAGAAGTTTTATTAAAGTTTCTCGAAAGAAAGAGTGCAGATGATCGTCTAAAAGGTGCACTCAAAAATATTAAAGTACCACAAGAATTTATAACTTCCAGATTGATGGAAATAGAAGAGTGGGCAAAAGAACGTAATGAACGTTTAACGGACTTTCCTTATCTAGAAAAAAAACAAAAATACCAAATCGAAAAAGCATTTGAGAACGATTTTGTGTGTATCATTTGCGATTTCTTAAAAAATTCACCAAAAAATTGGATCACACACAGATTTAAAGATTTAATTGAAAATCCAGTATTTGCTGATGGTAAAGCAAAATTAAAAGGAAATATCCTATTTGATGAAGAACAACAGTCCACAATTGTATATGATGACTATAAATTAAGTGATAATCGAGTCGTTCGATCCTTAGTAGCTGTGAATGATGATGAGGAAGTTCAACTAGACAAAATGTTTTTACTCGATGATACGGATTCAGAAATTATTGAACACGTTATGGAGAACAGAGACGAACGTTTTTATACAGAGAAAAAGATTATTTTTGATTTACGCCCTCTATTAACTAGAGTCTATGGAAATACTAGCAAAAAAGCATATGAACTAGCAACAAAGCGTTTAACTAAAATTGGGCGTTTCAGTATTGAAGGCAGAACTACAGGAGCTAATAAAGATACGAAAACAACCTTCCTATATAACTTGTTTCAAGAAGTGAAGGTTACAAAAGAAGAAGCGACCGGTCGTGTTTATGCTGAAGTCAAATTCTCAGATACACTTCACCAACAATTCATTACAAAACAGACTGTACAAATTTACAGTCATCTCATTCATAGATTAGAAAATAGATTGTCAAAAATCTTAATCTACGCTTTTCAAAAAGAGCGACTAGATGCTTTTTTGCAAGGCTGTGACATGAAAAGTAACTTTGAATATAACTTCTTTTCTGACCGGATTAGATTCCGTTCAAAAAGAATTGATAGCAATTTAAAGTTAATAGAATCTTCACTTCAAGAGTTTAAAGAAGCGAAAATATTGGTTGAGGATTATAAAAGAATAGGAAATGGATTTGAGATTATTCTGACTCCACTTACTGAATCAGAAAAAGCAGATTTCTTTATATCTCCTGCTAAATCTCTTATCCCATGATCTATATCTTTTTACAAAATACACGTACTTTATAATGTAAAAAGTGTGGATTTTTACACCTTACAGTGTAAAATTCACTCTTTTTTTATTATCCTTATATACTTTTTTACGAATTTCACGTACTCCATCACATCTTTTTACTATATACACGTACTTTATTAATGGTTTTTACGAATTTCACGTACTTTACTATTTTTTCAAAAGAAAATTACGTGATTACTATATTTCACTCAAAATTTCAAAGTGCGATTCTCCTTATATGAGGGTAAAATAGTGCTCCTTTTTACGAAACTCACGTACTTTCTATACATTTTTACGAAAATTGTGTACCTTAAACTAAGCTTTTTACATTTATCGCGTACCAAAATCAGGAAAGTTTTTTTCGTTTTTTTTAAATTATCAAATAATCCTTTAATGAGAGGGCTTCCAGAGGTTTTTACAAAAATAGCGTACCAAACTTATAGCTTATAAATATAGGCTTTTTACATAATACACGTACTTTGATAACACTTACACAATTTTGGTAAAGTTGCTATAATGTTCACAGGACAGATGTCGAAAACTAAATATTGATGACGAAAAGATATTTTCCTTTAAACAACAAAAAGCTTCCATTGGTAGTGGAAGCCGTCCATTGATAGAATGTAGGTAACATTCTACATATTTCAATTGGTAAATTAACCCGGAACCCATTGGCTGGTAACCAATGGATCAGACGTCCCTAGTTGTTAGTAGCAACAAGGAACACAATTAAAACATTTAAAACCTTGTTTTCAAAAAATGAAAAACTAAGGCTCTTTTTCTTATTGTCAAAATTAAGAGTAAGTCTATCTTTTTTATTATACAAAGATATAAAGATACATTCAACAATATTGGATAAAATTGTTACTAATTTTTGAATTAATTACTAAAGAGGTGAATTTTTGTATGGAAATTTTAAGATGGAAACAATTTATTTCATGGGAAGAACACTCTAAAGACACTATCGATGTTAAAAAATCATATATTGATATGGCTGATGATCTTATGGCAGGTATTTTATTATCGCAAATTATATACTGGTATTTACCCGATAGTAACGGTAATACCAAGCTAAGAGTAAAAAAAGAAGGACACTTTTGGATTGCAAAAGAAATAAAGGAGTGGTACGAAGAAATACGATTTACAAAAAAGCATTATATGACGGCAATAAAAAAATTAATAGAAAAAGAAATTATAATTAAAAAAATTTTTAAATTCAAAAATAAAACAACAACACATATCCGACTTAATATCCCTGTTTTTCTGCAAGAACTAAATAAAATTTTAAACAATTATGAAGAGAAACTAAGTCCTGAAATTGACGAATTTAATACGTATCTTGAAAAAGAAATGGACATAAAACCTATGTCAGACGTAGGAAGTACCAAATCGGAACTTCTAGAAATGCCAAATCGAAATTTTGAGAAGTACCAAATCGGAACTTCTAGAAATGCCGAATCGGGTCCTCCTATAACAAAGAGTACTACAGAGAGTACTGCAAAGAATATTACAAAAATAAAAAAAGAAGATGAAGAAGATAATAACGCGCATGCGCGCGAAGAATCAGCTATCCATTTTTTATATCAAAAACTAGAATCTAAATCATTAACCCAAAATGAAAAAGAGTTTTTTAAACAATGTAAAAGATATAAATATATGGACGAACATGTAGCCTTACTTTTTAATCTAGTAAAAGATATAATCAATGAGGTTGATTTTGAAGCAATTAGGCGATCTATTACCATATTTGAAATTAATATGATGAAAAAGAATATCAAAAAACCATTTAATAGCGATTGGTTAAAAACAACGCTTCAAAACGAATCTATGTACTTACAATATGATAAAAATAAAGAATATGCTGTAAACAGCTTTTAGTAAATTTTAATTATATTATTTATGCAGAAGTAAATAACGAGACTCAATACATATTTTAAAAGTTATATCCATTTCAAAATATTATGTTGCAGCTCAAATGAAAATGTATTAAAATAAACACATATATTCATTCCATTCTTTTCCTATATGCGGAATGAAATGAATACCTCTTTTAACAAAAGAGAAGAAATCTATTTTTTTAAATAGATAACCCAAGTAGCTTAATCAAAGATAACGGGTCAAGTTCAAAATAGAAATGTTTTGAAATAAGCAACGTTTCTCATGTATCAAAATAGGATGATACTCGCTGATAAAATTAGAGGAACAAAAAAATCATACTTGTCAGATTCTGTATTCAGAGATCTGAAAAAAAAGAAACAAAGTGTGTTCATTCAAAATTGAAGCATACTTTTTTTGTATTTAAATTTAAGGAGGGAGGGAGTCCCTTGTCGCATTTATTAGGACAAGGGGTCATCCCTATCCTTATAATAGATGTGATACTGGACGAAAAAATTGAATGTATATAAGCAACCAGTAGTGTTTGCTAGTCAAAAGGTCGTATGAACTCTTTTTAGAGTTTTGCGGTCTTTTTTTATTCAAAAAAAATTAGGAGGATAAAAAATTGAATGTAAAAGGGCGTATCATAGATCGTTATACTGAAGAGCAACGTATAGCGATCAGAATGATTAGTTTGCCAAGTGATTGCACGAAAGAAGACTCGTAATCAATATAAAGCCTTATGTCCGTTCCATAGCGATGTTGATTATCGTGTAGAAGAGAAGGCAAAATGGTTACAAAAAAAACTGAAAAAGAAAAAGATTATATCAGTATACGAAGTATTTCAAAAAATCTACCTTCCATTAAGCAAAAAATGAGGTGGGCACAAATCTGCGCCACTTTGGGCGGAGTTTGTGAAAATGAAAAATATAGTACTAGTTGAAATTTTTAATATACTTGAAAATGTCAATAAACAACTACAAAGAAGAAGGTCAGATATATATCCATTACCTATCAAAAGTGAGACTCATTAGTCCAATTGGTTATTAACCCGATATATGGATGGTTATGGTAGGGTATAAATGTGGACAAGCCTAAAAGGAGAGATTATAAATGGACAAAAATAATAAAAAAACATATATGAATAGAGTGCTTGAGTTGTCAAAGACATACGATAAGGCTATGAAGCAGTTTCGTGACCAGTACTTAGATAGTCAAGCTGGGAGACTACCAAATTGGAAATGGGTTTTACTTATGAAGCCTATTACTCAACTTGGTGCTATAAAGAAAATAAAAAATCAATTCATGGAATTAGTTACACGATCCCTTTCACTTCCAATAATAGGGGCAACTGTTTTGCCATTTGTACAAGCTGATGTTTTGTTTGATACAAAAATTTGGGCAACCTTGTTCTTGTTGATAGGCTATATTGTTGTGTTAGGAGTAAACTTCCGTGATATGGGTAAATTAAAGAATCCTAGTTTTCATATAGATGTATATAAATTAGTCAAAAAGGAAGAGTATGATTTATATGCGGAGTGTTTCCGTCATGATTTTTCTTTTTCTGAACTATATCAATATATGCATGGACAAATCACGACAAGGGAAATTAATGATGAAAGATTTGCAGATAAAATGAGTGATTCTCTTTCTAAGTTAAAAACTACTTTTGATGTTGAAAAAGATGGTTATATTCAAAGATATGATGAACTACTTAATGATTATGATCTGACATTCCAACATTACGAAGATAAATTATTTGAAAATGATTATCTAATTGATTTTTTAAAAAAGATAAAAATATTTTTAGCTAGATTAGAAAACGGTAATGGCCATTGGTATGATTTAGATATCCTTCCATTTACAATATATGAAATGGATACTAGAACACAACAGATAGTAAAACGAGAGGATGTAAAAACTTTAGATGAGATAAAGAATGGAACTACATTTCATTTGAAGGATGATAACTATAAAAATCACAGTTCGGTAAAAGCCTTAAAAAATCAAGAGAATAACATTATAACTTATGAGTACGATGATTTTGATGTTATTACAATTAAAAAAAATCAACAAGATAATAAAATATGGGTATTTAATTTTATTCTAGAAAATGATGAAGACTTCAAAAAATTGCCTGATGATCAGAAGGATGGTATACTTATATTAATTATAGAAATAGTTAGTAGATTCTCATTTCTATTGTACAATAAAAAAGGATGGAGTGATCAAGGTGTTATTAGTCGAGAAAAAAATCATTAGAGAAAGAAAAATTGATTTAAATCAAGACATAAACAAACTCCTTCAAAATGATTTAAAAGAAATGCAGAAAAAAAGATCTGATCTAAAAAAAAGAGCGCAATTATTACGACTACAAAACAAATAAGCAAAGCAAGTAATGCTTTGCAAAAAATATATTAAGAGACTTTGGGTTAATAATCCAAAGTCTCTTTTTATTTTTTCTTTCTTAATTCATCTGCCCTTTTTTTTAATTCGTTGCCTTTCTTCCTTATCCTTTCATTACTTTCTCTCATAGATTTAAAGCTTTCTTCCGGATTAATTACTCTTTCTCTAGGAAATTTCACTACTTTATTTTTTGTTTTTTTAAACAACATACATATTAACTCCTTTATCTATTCCTAGCAGAAGACCCCCAACTTCAAACTAAAAAAATGTGAAACGAGTGAAAATTAAGTGGGGGGATGAATGCATCTGAACACTCGAACAGATGTTTGTAATCACTCCCTCTTTGTTGTAAAATGAAACTAAGCGAGGTGAGGAAATGTTAGTCAATAAAGCCTATAAATTTCGCATATATCCTACAAAGAAACAAGAAATCCTAATCCATAAAACGATGGGTTGCAGTCGTTTTGTGTTTAATCGTTTCTTAGGTTTGTGGAATGATACATATAAAGAAACGGGAAAAGGCTTATCGT